>NZ_JBEYVO010000022.1:0-217618 GCF_040644055.1 Streptomyces sp. NPDC047043 | reverse complement strand
CAGCGCCCGCGAGACACCCGCCCGCGCGGCCACATCCGCCATCGTCGGCCGCTGCCTGCCCGCCGCATCCACCAGTGCACCCACCCTCCGACGCCACACACCCTGGGGTCTGCCCTTCGGACCAGCCCGGCGCCAAGACGTGCCGCCTCGCAGCCGCCTTCCCGCAACATCCCTGGTCCGCGAGACAGACCCTAGCCGCGATCTCGAAGTCTCCCGGCTACAGGCTCTCGAAATCTCCGGCAGACCCCACAGACACCACAGATCCCACAGACACCAC
Source organism: Streptomyces sp. NPDC047043 (assembly GCF_040644055.1). Classification (NCBI taxonomy): domain Bacteria; kingdom Bacillati; phylum Actinomycetota; class Actinomycetes; order Kitasatosporales; family Streptomycetaceae; genus Streptomyces; species Streptomyces sp. NPDC047043. The sequence continues at coordinate 217,341 of NZ_JBEYVO010000022.1, read as the reverse complement.
AGACGTCGAGAAAACCCCCGGTCTTCGGGTGAAGGGACACGTCATGGCGACGGCGCCAACCCCCTGCGCACCACCGCGGGCACCTGTGCCTGGGTTCCGCCCCCGACTCCTGGGGCGTCTGGTTCCCCCAGGACGAACAACAGGTCTCGTACATCCGCTTTCTCGACGAACTCGACGCCCGCGGCCTGCAGGTCTCCGGCGGCACCGCCTTCGGCGCCCTGCACCGCCCCGACGCCTGGGACGACATGCTCAAATGAGGTGCGGGGCCCGGCGGGCACGGAGCCGTGCCCGCCGGGCCGGGGTTCAGTGCAGTTCAGCACCGACAGTGCCGTCGTCGACGGGACTGTCGACCACGGCACTGTCGTCGAGGAAGCCGCCCGACTGGTGCTGCCAGAGCTTCGCGTAGGCGCCGTCCGACGCCAACAGCTCCTGGTGCGTGCCCTGTTCGACGATCCGGCCGCGGTCGAGGACGACGAGCCGGTCCATGCCGGCGACCGTGCTCAGCCGGTGGGCGACCACGAGCGCAGTCCGTCCCTCCATGAGCCGCCACAGCGCTTCCTGGACGAGGAGTTCGCTCTCCGAGTCCAGCGCGCTGGTCGCCTCGTCGAGCAGCAGGATCGGCGCGTCGCGCAGGATCGCCCGGGCGAGCGCGACCCGCTGGCGCTGTCCGCCGGACAGCTTGATGCCGCGCTCGCCGACCATGGTGTCGAAGCCGTCCGGCAGCGCGTCGGCGAACTCCGTGACATGGGCCGCCTCGGCCGCTCGGCGGATCTCGGCCTCGGTGGCGTCAGGGCGGGCGAAGGCGATGTTGTCCCGCAGGGTGCGGTGGAACATGGCCGGGTCCTGGGGGACGTAGGCGATGAGACTGCGCAGGTCGGCCTGGCGCATCCTGCTGATGTCCTGGCCGCCGATCAGGATCCGGCCCCCGTCGATGTCCGTCATCCGCAGCAGCAGCCGCGTCAGGGTGGTCTTGCCGCCGCCGGACCGGCCGACGAGGCCGATCTTCGTGCCGCTGGGCACGGCCAGGTCGAGGGCCTGGAAGAGCGGCTTCCCTCCCCCGTGGGCGAAGTCGACGCGCTCGAAGCGGATGTCGGCGGCCCCGCTCAGCAGCGGCTCCGGGGATGGCGGGTCGAGGACGGTCGGCGGTGACAGCAGGAGTTCGGTGAATTGCGCCGCCTCCGTCATTGAGCTCTCGAGACGGCGGTAGATCTGGTTGAAGTCGAACATGATCTTGGTCGCGTTGGTGTAGTAGGTGAAAGCGACCACGACTGCCTCCACCCCGTGCTCGCCCCCACCGAGCGCGACCGCGAGCAGCAGCCCCAGGACGTTGGTCAGCACGGACATCGGTGCGACCAGTGTGTCGATGCGCAGGTTGCCGTAGTCCCACGACCTGAGCATGAGCCGCCGCGACTGCGCGACGCGGTTCCGGTGCTCGGCGGCCTCGCGTTCCTCGGCGGCGAACGCGCGAACCGTGTCCATGTTCATCAGGCTGTCGGCGACATGGCCCGACACCCGAGCGATCGCCTCCTCGCGCTGGTCGACGAGTGCCTGACGGCGCCGGATGAGTGGTACGACGCACAGCGCCGTCAGCGCGATCATCGCCAACAGCCCTACGACGAGCAGCGGTTCGTAGCGCCACAGCACCACGGACCCGAACAGCAGCGGTACGAGGCTGCCCATGACGTTGAAGGTCAGCGTGTCGATGAACTCCTCGAAGCGGGAGGCGAAGCTCAACACCCGCTTGGTCAGCGAACCAGCGAAGTTGTCGTGGAAGAAGGCAGCGTCCTTCGCGAACAGTTCGTCCATACCGACGACGTAGAGGTGCTCGACACCGAAGGCGTCGAGGCGGTTCAGACAGTGCAGCCCGATGCGCCACACTCCCTCCGACAGCAGCATGATGCCGGCGAATCCGAGGACGTACGGCAGCGCAGAGCCGAGGCTTGTCCGGTCGTCACCGGAAATACGGCCGACGAGCTTCGCGACGACCAGTGGGGCGATGTAGTTCAGGCCGATGTTTCCGAGTGCCGGCAACAGCATGGCGGGCGCCGTCAGCCGCCTCAGGCGGCGCAACTCCCGTCCGTAGTAACGAAGTGCGAGGAGCACAGAGCCCCTGCGCGGCGGAGCTTCGTGCGATTGAGGTAATCCCATCCCGATCCTGTATGTCCGTTTGGGCAGGCCAGGGAAAGGGAGTGTCCCGCGACGACACCCACGGTGTCCAAGCGTTTTCGCTCAGTGACGCCGCCTGCCCGTTCCGGGGAGGGCGGCCGTCACACGTTCGGCCGAGCAGGCCGGCCTTCCAGCGGTCGATCTTCAGCACTGAGTCGTTACCTGGACGTACCCCTTGGTGCTCCCTCGCATCGCTAGTCTCGTCCTGCTTCACGAACATCACCTGGAGAGCAATGCCCGACCCGACCCTGCGGCTGCCGGACTATGTCGACCTTCGTTTGCTCGGCAAGTGCAATCTGAGCTGCCCGTTCTGTTTCGGACCTCGCCACGAGGTTCCCTCGATGGAGGAGAAGGACGCCTTCCGGGTTGTCGAGCTGTTGCGCCGGGCAGAGTTGAAGGGCGTGGTCATCTCGGGTGGGGAACCGACGCTGCTGCCCTATCTGGCCGACCTGGTCGCGGAGTTGAGCCTGCCTCTGCCGTCGGGCGCGCCGGGCCCGCGTGTCGTGTTGTCCACCAACGGGCTGGCTCCTGTGCGGACGATGGAGCGGATCCTGCCTCATCTCTCCTGGATCGCCCTGCCCCTGGAATCCGTCGACGCCGAGCAGCACCGGCGCATGCGCACGGGAGTCGCACCGCACCGCGAACGCGTACTCGGGCTCCTCAAGGAGGTGCGCACACGGCACAGACGCGTACAGGTGAAGCTCGGGACGGTCGTCACCCGGCTGAACGCGACCGGAGCGCCCGGCGTGCTGGATCTGATCGAGGAGGACGAGTGCCTTCCGGACGTCTGGAAGGTCTATCAGATGTCCGAGACGAACTACGGTGCGGACAACAGGGACTGGCTGGCCGTCAGCGACGAGAGTTTCGAGGCCGTGGTGGAACGGTGCGAGAAGACTGCCGCCAACCGCGGCGTTCAACTTCAGCTGTACCGCAATTCCACACGTAGCGGCAGCTATCTGTTCATCGATCCCGACTGCCAGGTGGTTGTCATCGACGAAGGGCGCGAACGGCGTATCGGCGACCTTTTCGAGGAGTCGGAGAAGGTCGCCGCAGGTCTGCGCGGCGCAATCGATCACACGAGGAACGCCGGTAATTTCTCCGGCACATATCCGGAACCGTGAAACCGGAACTGTGAAAGAGGACAATCATGGGCTCGGTCGTGCGTGTCGGCGTACAGGCCATTGTTCGGTCGGGTGACGGCGTTCTGCTGGGGCTGCGCAAGAACACCTTCGGCCAGGGCACATGGGGACTGCCCGGCGGGCACCTGGAGATCGGAGAGACGATCTTCGAGGCGACCGCCCGGGAGCTCATGGAGGAAGTCGGCATCCGCCCGGTCGAGTTGAGGGTCGCGTGCGTCACCGATCCTCAGCCGGAGGCCAACCACCACATGCAGATCGGTGTCGAAGTACTCGGACACGAGGGACGGATCACGGTCCGCGAGCCGCACCGCTGTGAGCGTTGGCAGTTCTGGCCGCTCGACGCACTGCCCGAGGAACTGTTCGTCGGCTCGGTCAAGGTGCTGGACAGCGTGCGGGCGGGATCACTGCATCTGTCCGTCTCCTGACTACTTGTTGTCGTTGGCCAGCGTCGTCATCAGTAAGCGCAGCCGCGACTGGTACTGCTCCTCGAATTCACGGAAGTGATCGAGACTGCTGGCGAGTTCCCACTGGGTCGCGAATCCGGCGAGGCTGTCCTCGTAAAGGCGGGTGGCGCGGTTGAAGCGGACCTCGAACGTCTTCATGCCGTGACTGGTGCGGTATTCGGGGTCCGTCGTCACATAGGGCTCGTAGAAGCCGCCTTCCGACGTCAGCAGTGTGGTCGCCGGGATGTCCATGGGGGTGAGGCGCAGTTCTATCGCCTCGCCGTGGCTCTCGCGCAGTTCCTCATAGGCCTCGGTCACAGCGACGAAGGTCTCGCGGTAGTACGCGCTGTTCTTGATGTGTTCGATGATGTTGTCCGCCGTGACCTCCACGTCGGGGTGCAGGTCCTTGTTGATGAAGACACCGAGGCTGTTCCACGGATTGCTGATGATGATCTCGAAGTGAACGTGACGGGCCAGCGCTTCGAGCAGGATCGGCCGGAACCGGTTGGCGCCTTCCAGCAGATACGACGCACCTCCGTGAGCGATCAGCCTGACCAGCGAACCCTCTTTGCGCAGGGCGTCCTTCTTCGCCTCGTTGCGATCGTCGCCGTCCTGGGGCAGATAGAGGTGATCGATGTGGTACGGCAGCTCGAGCGACGAGGGCAGGTCGGGCAGTATGCGGGCCCGGCTGTCGAGGGTCGCGAGGCTCTGCGGGTGGTCGACGCCGAGGACCGCTGAAGTGGTACCGGCGATGTGCTCCAGGGCGGCCAGAGCACTGCTGCCGCTGGGGTCGGAGCCGGCGTCCGTGGCTTCGAGTTCGGCGTTCGCGAGGACGGCGCGGACGGCCAGGGCGCGCGGGTCCTCGGTGCCGTAGGTGGCGGACACATGGAGGCCGATGATCTCCAGGGCTTCCCTGCCCCGTGCCGCCTGCTCGTGCCGGGCGGTGGCGTCGGCGTTCTTGATGGCCCGCAGCGCCAGGTCGAAGGCCGCGTTGAGGGAGAGCGAGTGGCTGTCGCCCGCGATTTCGGAGAACTGCCGCGCAGCCCGGGCGAAGTTCGCTGTGGCTGCCTCGTCCTGCGCGCCGGCCGGGGTCGCCGTGGCGGCCGCCCGCACCCAGTTGATCATCAGCCGGACCGCGGCTTCCTCCTCCTTCTCGCCCTGGTCCGCGGGCCAGGAGTCACCACCCATGGCGTCCAGTGCCTCTTCCGCCGACCCGGCCCACCTGCCCGCGTCCTGCGTGTTTCCCGAACGCAGGTTGACGGCGGCGAGATTGGCGAGGATCCGGGGCCGCAAAGATCCCGCTCCCCTGCGTGTCTTGCCAAGGCCCGTGACGAGCGCCGACCGCGCCTGGTCCAGCTGCTCGTGCTCGGCGAGGACAGCGGCCGTGTCACTCCAGACCTCGGCCCGGCACGGGGAGGGACCGGCCTCCGCGATCTCCAACTGCCGTAGAGCCAGACGTGCGACGCGCAGGGAGACCGCTTCGAACCGGAGCGCCAGCAGTACCTTCGCCAAGTGGACGAGCCCTTCTGCCGATTGGGGCGCCAGGTCGGCGGACTCCAACACCGCCACGTAGTCCTCGAAGGTCGACCTGTCCGAGTCCTCGGCCGCTCGTGCCACGCCAAGGAGCAGATCTTCGGCAAGAGCGATGGCTGAATCGAGATCCGCATTCATCATTGGCCCTCCGTCTCGTCATTCGCGCGCGTCAGAGCGCTGGGGATGGTGACGGGGGTGATGAAGCCGAACTCGCGCAGGCGGGCGCGGACTTCATTTGCGTATGTCTCACGGTACGACTCGACGATGCCCTTCTGCACCTCGTCGATCCGGAACGGTTCCGTCGGCCACATCTCCTCGATGACCGCGGTGAGGCGCAGCCGACCCAGCCGCTTCAGTGCCTCTCCGACCGTCGCCGCAACCAACTGCGGCTGGCCGTCCGGCCCTTGGGCAATGGCAGCGCCGTTGTTGAGTCGTATCGCGACACCCAGTACGACGGGGAAAGGGACCGCCTCGGCTCGCTCGATCGGCATCCCCATGCGTCCCGTGTAGGCGGTACGGTTCGCCTGCTGTTCCTCGTCGTCGGCGCCGGCACAGTCGAGCACCAGTACTTCGACGGCCGAGCGGCCGGGATCTCCGTGATGGAAGGTGAAGGAATTGAGTATGGTTCCGTGCAGAATGCCACCGCACGGATTCGGGTGAGCCGTGCGCCAGCGCTCTCCGCTTCTGGCCTGGCCGAAATAGATCTCGGGGCCGATCAAGTCCTCCTTGTAGAGCCTGATCAGCGCCAAGTCGGCTTCCGGGCAACGCTGTTCCACAGTGCCGACGATTCTGAGCCCCTGCGACAACTGCAGGTCCACGGAGGTGCGCTCACCGATCTCGCTCCCGAGATGATGATCGGCGGTGAGGACGAAATGCCGTGTCATACGGAATCCGCCACCCAGTACTCTCGCGTTGTGCGACAGCTCCACCGTGTATTCGGCCGACGTCACCCGTGATCCCCCGATCGTCGACAGGATCAGCATGCCCAAGACCCTGAATCATCAAGCATAGCTCGGCAGTTGGTGCGGATCGAGACAGCTCGTCACAGCTCAGGTCGTGCACTGTCACGAAGGTCTTCGCCACCACAGCAGGCGTGATCGCAGCGGACGTGTGCTCCTGCCGGCCTGGATCTCCGCCTGGACGATTGCCGCGAATTCAAGATCGGTGTCCTGGGCGCGTTTCGCTTGCCTTAACACGGCCGCCCAAAGAGGGTCCTCTGCCGCGTCCCGGAGGGGAGTTCTTCCGTATGCCGCCTGCTCTTTCCACGCGGCGAAGCTCGTGATCCATTCCGTCATCGCGGCGACGGTCCTCAAGTGCGCATTCACCACGCGGCGCGAGCCGTAGATCCGCAGCCGCGCCAACACCAGATCGGCCTCCACCTCGCGGCCCCGCTGCGCGGGTACCTCGGGCAGCTCACCCGTCTCCAGGACGCCCGCCCTGAACCGCTCGCCGCGGTTGACCGAAGTGAGCGCGTCCTCGTAGACCGTCGCGCGCCGTTCCCATATCCGGCTCTCGCGTTCGCGCGCCAGGGTGGCCCGTTGGATGAGCAGCGTGCTGGAGAACGAGGCCAGTGCACCCGCGGTGGTGCCGATGAGGGTGGCCTCCACCGGAGTCAGATGCATGACGGTCATCATGACAGCCGATGCCGTCCCCCTTGCGGTGCCCGGTCGAGCCTGTGGGCCGACACATCACGAGGGCTTGGGCGATCGGATCCATCCCAGCGACCGCTCGACGGCCCGCTTCCAGCTTTCGTACTCCCACTCCCGTCGTTCCGGGTCCATGTCCGGCATCCACTGCGCGGCCCGGTGCCAATTGCGGCGCAGGACCTGCAGGTCCGGCCAGTAGCCGGCCGCGAGCCCCGCGGCGTAGGCCGCGCCCAGGGAGACCGTCTCGTGGACCAGGGGCCGTACCACGGGAACGTCGAGCACATCGGCCAGGATCTGCATGAGCAGGTGGTCGGAGGTCATGCCGCCGTCCACCTTGAGCTGCTTCAGGTCGAGCGCGGAGTCGGCGTTCATGGCGTCGACGACCTCCCGGGTCTGCCAGCCGGTGGCCTCCAGGACGGCTCGGGCCAGGTGGCCCTTCGTGATGTACGACGTGAGGCCGACGATGACGCCCCGGGCGTCGCTGCGCCAGTGAGGTGCGAACAGACCGGAGAACGCGGGGACGATGTAGCAGCCGCCGTTGTCCTCGACGGTGCGCGCCAGCGTCTCGATCTCGGGGGCGCTGTGGATCAGGCCCAGCCGGTCGCGGAACCACTGGACCAGTGAGCCGGTGACGGCGATCGGGCCTTCCAGTGCGTAGACCGTGGGCTGGTTCGCGATCTTGTACGCGACGGTGGTGAGGAGCCCGTGCCGGGAGCGTACGAGATCCGTGCCGGTGTTCATCACCAGGAAGCTGCCGGTCCCGTATGTGCACTTCGCCTCGCCGGGCGAGAAGCAGGTCTGTCCGAACAGAGCGGCCTGCTGATCGCCGAGGGCGGCCGTGATGGGCACGCCCGGGAGCACGGAGCGGGCCTCGCCGTACCGCTCGGCCGAGGAGCGGATCTCCGGCAGCATCGGGCGGGGCACCCCGAAGAAGTCCATCAGTGCTTCGTCCCAGGTCAGCGTCCGGATGTCCATGAGCATGGTGCGGCTGGCATTGGTGGCGTCGGTGATGTGCAGGCCGCCGTCGGGACCCCCGGTGAGGTTCCAGATCAGCCAGCTCTCGATCGTGCCGAACAGCACCTCGCCGTCCCGGGCGCGCTGTTCCAGCCCGTCGACATGGTCGAACAGCCAGCGGATACGGGGCGCGGAGAAGTAGGTCGAAGGGGGCAGACAGCAGTGTTCGAGGAAGAACTCGTCTCCTGGCTCCTTTCTCAGCTCGTCGACGAGCGGGGCGGTGCGGGTGTCCTGCCAGACGATCGCCTTGACCAGCGGGACCCCTGTCCGCCGGTCCCAGAGGACCGTCGTCTCGCGCTGGTTGGCGATCCCTATCGCCGAGATCTGTCCCGCGTCGATCCCGGCGTTCGACAGCGCCTCGGGTACGACGCGCTGGAGATTGCGCCAGATCTCGACGGCGTCGTGCTCGACCCAGCCGGGCCGGGGGAAGTACTGCTGGTGCTCCCGCTGGGCGACCGACACCAGACGTCCGCCGTGGTCGAACAGGATGCATCGGGTGGAGGTGGTGCCCTGGTCGATGGACATCACATACCGGTCAACCATGATCGGCCCTGCCTTCCGATGTGTCGCCGAGGTGCCGGGAGCCTTACCAGCGAGCCGCACCCAGGTCTCTGGAGATCGCGCGTGCCGCCTCCCGCAGCACGGTGATCAGGGCCGGTTGAGGCCGGCCTTTGGTGTCGCAGATCCGCTCGACGGGGCCGGACACCCCGATCGCGCCCACCACGAGGCCGCCCTGCCCCCGGATCGGCGCGGCGATTCCGGCTTCTCCCATGCTCATCTCCTGCACCTCGGCGCCCCAGCCGAGCTCCCGTATCTCGCCGAGCGCCCGGTTGAACTCCTCCGGGTGGACCATGGTGTGCCGGGTGTACGCCTCCGGTTCGGCCTCCAGCAGGGGATCGATGGGCGTGGCCCCGAAGGCCAGCAGGACCTTGCCGAGCGAGGAGGCGTGCAGCGGCAGCAGCGCGCCGACGTCCAGGGTCTGGAGGGTGTCGTCCGGCCGGAAGACATGGTGGATGACGAGCACCTTGCCCTCCAGGGGCGTGCCCAGGCGGACGGCCTCCCCGCTGCGGGCGGCCAGGGCGTCGGCCCAGTTGATGGAGCGCGAGCGCAGTTCATTGACGTCGAGGTAACTGGTGCCGAGGTGCAGCAGAGCCGCCCCGAGCTGGTATTTTCCGGTCGCCGGATCCTGCTCCACGAAGTCGACGTGTTGCAGGGTGCGCAGAATTCCATGGGCGGTGCCCTTGGCCAGCCCCAGCGACGACGCCACCTCCCCCAGCCCCAGCCGACGGGAACCGCCGGCGAGCAGACGCAGGATCGCCGCCGCCCGCTCTATGGACTGGACTGGGCCGGCCATGAAGCGATGGTAGTCCGAGTTTTTCCGGTTTGGGACTGTCGTTCGGTAATGCCGACCGGGGTTCGTTGACCGGCTCTATGTCCTTCCATAGCGTGCCATGACACCCGCCCATGGCCGAAGCGCTTCCCCGAGGAGGACCCATGACACCAGCGCAGCTCGACGCCGCGCCTCGCGAGGAGGTCGAGCACGTCTTTGCACTGCCGCACGCCCCGGGGGCCGTCTCGGCCGTACGCCGACGCATACGTACGGTCCTCACCGACTGGAACCTGGCCGCGGACATCGCCGAAGACGTACTGCTGGTGGCCTCGGAGCTGCTGACCAACGCGCTCGTCCACGCCCTGCCCCCGGCGACGCTGAGGCTCTCGCGGAGCCAGGCGGAGCGGTGCAGAGCCGTACGCGTCGAAGTGACCGACATGGGGCCCGTGGCCCCGGCGGGGCTGTCTGCTTCCGCTCTCGACCCGGACGAGCACGGCCGTGGCCTCGGCATCGTCACCGCGCTGGCGGCACGGTGCGGCGTACACGTCCACTCCGGCGGGACCAGCCGGTGGGCGGAGCTGCAGCTCGGCCGGAGCTGACGCCGGCCACGCGGACGGGTGGTCCACCGGGCGGTACCGCATCAGGAATCCGGCTCACGCAAAAAGGGCCCCGCAGGCTCTCGCCTGCGAAGACCCTTCGCACCGTCGGGACGACAGGATTTGAACCTGCGACCCCTTGACCCCCAGTCAAGTGCGCTACCAAGCTGCGCCACGTCCCGGTGCCTGTCTGACCTGGGGTTTCCCCCGGCCGGACGTGCATGGAAACCATACCGCACTCGGGTCGGTGGTCGCGCACCGCTTTATCCGGGGCCGACGGCGGCTGTGATTGCCGGCGCTTGACCTGAAGTTTGGTTGAGGTTGCACGATCGTCCCCATGACGATCACCGAGGAACAGCGGCGCACGTACGAGTACGGCTACGCGGACCTGCCCCGGCTCATGGGCCTGATGACCGGCGACGAGAAGCACGGGCACGCGGCGACATCCACGCTGGATGTGCTGTGGGTGCTGTACGACCGCGTGCTGCGCGTGGCGCCCGAGCGGATGGCGGACCCGGAGCGGGACCGGTTTCTGCTGTCCAAGGGGCACGGGCCGATGGCGTATTACGCGGTCCTGGCGGCCAAGGGCTTCGTACGCGTGGAGTGGCTGCCGGGGTTCGGTTCGTACGACTCACCGCTCGGGCATCACCCCGACCGCGTGCTCGTGCCCGGCGCCGAGATCGGCAGCGGGTCCCTGGGGCACGGGCTGCCGATCGCCGTCGGTACGGCGCTGGGGCTGCGCGCCCAGGGGCTGGGCGAGCCGCGGGTCTGGGTGCTGATCGGGGACGCCGAGCTCGACGAGGGCAGCAACCACGAGGCCATCGCCTTCGCCGGTCCCGCCGGGATCGAGCAACTGCACACCGTGGTCGTCGACAACTCCTCCGCCAGCCATGCCCGCCCGGGCGGCATCGCCGCCCGCTTCGAGGCCGCGGGCTGGTCGACGGTCACGGTCGACGGCCGTGACCACGAGGCCCTGTACGCCGCGTTCACCGCTCCGCACCCCGGCCGCCCGCACGTGGTGGTGGCCCGGGTGGAGCCGAAGTACGCCTGAGTCCGACTCCCGCCCCCGCAGCCTCTCCTGCCACTTCAAGAAAGGGCCCGACCTGCCATGGAGACCATGCGTGACCGTTTCGCCCCTGTCGTCTCGCGACTGCTCGACGAGGATCCGCGCGTCGCCGTCGTTCTCGCCGAGATCGGCATGGACGGCTTCGACGAGGCGCGCCGACGGCACCCGGACCGGGTCGTCAACGTCGGCATCCGCGAGCAGCTGCTGATCGGGGCCGGTGCGGGGCTGGCGCTGACCGGGCTGCGGCCCGTCGTGCACACCTTCGCCGGCTTCCTCGTCGAGCGGCCCTTCGAGCAGGTCAAACTGGACCTCGGGCATCAGGACGCGGGCGCGGTCCTGGTGAGTGCGGCCGCCTCCTTCGACTGGCCCGCCGGCGGCTACACGCACATGGCGCCCGGCGACGTGGCCCTCCTCGACACCCTGGACGGCTGGACCGTGCACGTGCCCGGTCATCCGGACGAGGCCGAGACACTGCTGCGGCACGCGGTCGCCGCGGGCGACGACAAGGTGTACGTACGGCTCTCCGTCCAGGCGAACCAGGCCGGACTCCCGGTCGACGGCGGGCACTTCCGCACCGTCCGCGAGGGGCACTCCGGCGTCGTCGTCGCCGTCGGACCGATGCTGGACGCCGTGCTGGCCGCCACCGAGGGGCTCGACGTGACCGTCCTGTACGCGACGACCGTGCGGCCCTTCGACACGGCCGCCCTGCGCCGGGCCATCGAGACGGCCGGGGCCGACGTCGTCCTCGTCGAGCCGTACCTTGCGGGCACGTCGACGGCCGCCGCGAACGACGCCCTCTCCGACCTCCCGCACCGCGTGCTGGGCATCGGCGTGGGACGCCGTGAGCTGCGGCGGTACGGCGGCATCGAGGAACACATCGCCGCGCACGGGCTCGACACCCGGTCGCTGCGGAAGCGGATCAGCGGCTTTGTCGCCGGGGGACGGCGGGTAGCGGCGGTCGTGTGACGCGAGGACGGCAGTTCTGCGGGGAGGGGGCAACTGCGAGACCGCCGCGCCTACGGCCTACGACGTCCGGCCTCCCGCCCGGTCACCCGCCGCCCTTGTCCGAGCACTCCCGTCGGCGCACCACTTCCACGCCCGGCTCCGTGCCCGACCCCGTCCTCGGTGCATCGGCGCGTATCAGGCCCCGTATCGCCGGTACCGAGAGCAGAGCGACCGGGATGGCGAAGCTCATCGCTGCGGCGACGAGGAGAACCTGGTCGGCGCCCATGGCCGAGGCGGCGGGCCCGGCGAGGGCCTGGCCGACGGGCATCATCGCGAGGGAGCCGGCCACGTCGTACGCATGGATGCGATTGAGGACGTCGGGCGGTACCTGGGTCTGGACGCTGGTCGCCCACATCACGCCCCAGAACGACATCCCCGCGCCCGCGGCGGCCGCTCCAGCCGCCATGGCCGGTACGCCGAGCCCCGCCCCGACGGTCGCCGGGAAGCCCGCGAAGGCGAACAAGGAGATCGCGCCGGCCCGCAGCATACGGCGAGGACGCAGCCGCAGGGCGAGGAGGCCGCCGACGACGGTGCCGGCGCCGAGGGCGGAGTTGACCAGGCCGTAGGCGCGCGGGCCGTGCTGCTGCACCACCTCTGTCGCCACCAGCGGGACGGAAGGACCCCAGACGGCGATCATGTACACGCACCAGACGGCGATCACGCCCCACAGCCAAGTGCGCGCCCTGAACTCCCGCCAGCCTTCGACCAGATCGGCCCGGAAGGCGCTCCCGCCGCCGTGTCCCGTGGGGCGACTCCCGGGCGCGAGCGGGGGCAGGCGGAGCAGCAGGAGGCTCAGCGCGCTGACCGCGTATGTGGCCGCGTGGGCCGCGAAGACGCCGCCGGGCGAGGCGAAGCCGACCAGGACGCCGGCGAGGGCGGGGCCGGCGAGCTGGGCGGCGGACTCGGCGATGCGTATGGCGCCGTTCGCGCCCTGGATGTCGGAGGCGAGCCGAGGCACCGTACTGGCGACGCCGGGCTGGAACACGGCGCCCGCAACGCCGTTGACGAAGCCGATGGCGCAGACTTCCCAGAGCACCACGTGCCCGGAGTAGAACAGCACGGCGGCGAGGGACTGGGTGCCGAGGCGTACGAGGTCGGCGCCGATCATCAGCCTCCGCGTGCTGAACCGATCGGCGATCACCCCACCGAAGACGACCAGCCCGGCGAAGGCGACGGACGTCGCGGCCATCGCCAGACCGACCGCGCCCGCCCCGTACCCGTGCTGGAGCAGGCCCGCGGCGAGGGCGACGGGCAGCATGGTGTCGCCGAGCCGAGCAACGGCCCGGGCGACGAAGAACAACGCGAAGTCCCGCGACCACACCGGCCGCACATCCCCTTGGCGCCCCTTGCCGGCCACTGCCTCGCCACCGACTGCCAAAGCCGCCTCGGCCGCCCGGCCTGCCTGGCCTGCCTGGGCCGCCTCGGCAACGATGTCATGCCGCCCGCCGACAGCCCCTTCCGAGCCGCCCCGTTTCGCCATTGCCCCTGCCCCGGCTCCAGCCCCGCCCCCGTCCCCGTCGCCAATTCCCTGTTCCGACGGCTGTGATGACGTCCCGGTCATCCCGTCCAGCTCCCCTCCCCGCTCCCGATACCCAGGAGTCCCGGCCCGATCTCCATGTCCCCACCCGAGCCCCTGCGACCCGGCCGATCTCCCGGTCTCCACGACCCCACCCCGAGCCCTTACGACCCGGCCCGGTCTCCACGACCCCACCCGAACCCTTACGACCAGGCCCGAGCCCCCAAGACCCCCGCCCCCCACGTCAAGTCGGCAGCCGAAGCCCCCTCCGCCCGGCTCCCGCACTCATCCCCGGATCATGCCACCCGGCACTGACAACGCCCGAGGTATTTTCAGTCCGCAGCCGGAAGCCCCAACTCCGGGTAGGCGTCGAGGAGTCGCGGCGGGGCCGCCTGGCGCCAGGAGTCGGCGAGGATGTCGCGCAGTTCGTCCTCGTCCTCGATCGCGGAGAGGCGGGCTCTCACCCAGGCGAACTGCGCTTCGTGGTCGGCGATCCAGAACTTGCCCGGCTCGGCCAGCACCAGTTCGTCGCGCTCTTCCTTGGGACAGCGCACGGCGATGGAGGTCTCGTCCTCGGGCAGCGTGGCGAACATCTTCCCCGCGACCCGGAACGTGGGCATGCTCCAGGCGATCTTCTCCGTCGTGTCCGGCAGGGCAAGGCAGATACGGCGTACGTCTTCGGCATCCGGCATGCTTCGCACGGTAGCCGCTGCCACTGACAATCACCCGCCACTGCCGCCGACAACTACCTGGTGAGAGCGTCGGCCCTCAGTTTCTTGAAGTAGATCGACGTGGGCCGCAGCACGCCGTCCGGGTTCGCCGCGTAGTCGGGGATCACGCCGATGCGGGTCCAGCCGGCGGAGAGGTAGAGGCCCTCCGCGAGGCTGTCCGTCTCGGTGTCCAGGTGCAGGAGGGTGACGCCGGCCGCGGCTGCCGCCTCCTCGGCGGTGCTCAGGAGCCTGCGGCCGAGGCCCTGCCCGCGGGCGTCGCGGTGCACCATCAGCTTGACCAGTTCGGCGCGGTGGCTGCTGTTGGGCTTGTCCGGGAAGGCCAGGCTGACGGTGCCGACCACCCGCTCCCCGTCCTGCGCCACCCACACACCGAGTTGCCCGGCGGCGACTCCCGCAGCCCGCTCCTTCCACCAGTCGAGGGCCGCCGCGCGGTCCAGCGGTGCGAGGAAGCCCACGGAGGCGCCGCCGTCGACCGTGTCGACCAGTAGGTCGGCCAACTCGTCCACGCGCGCGTGCAGTTCAGCGCAGCTCAACCGGGTCACGATCACGGCAGCACCACCGCCAGCACATACCGCACGTCGTCGGGACCCGCGCACCGGAACCGCGTCGGCCCCCACACCCGCAGCCGCAGGCAGTCCCCGGCGCCGAGGAGGTGCTCGACCTCCTGTGCCGTCACCTCGAGCGCTCCTTCCAGAACCCAGATGTGCTGTTCCAGGCCGGGTACGGGCGGCCGGTCGTACGCGATGTCGGCGCCCGCGGTCAGACGTCCCTCGACGAGTTCGCCGCGCAGCCCGGCATGCGGCGGCGACACGGATCGCCGTACGAAACCGGAGGCCCGGTCCTCCCACACCTGCTGCTCGGCGGCCCGCACCAGCAGCGCCGGCTCCGCCTCGACCTCGCTGAGCAGCTGGGACATGGTGCGGCCGTACACACCGCACAGCCGGTTCAGTAGCGAGGCGGTCGGGCTGATCTCCGCGCGCTCGGCCCGGGACAGCGTCGACCGGCTGACCCCGCTCCGCTCCGCCAACTCGCCCAGCGACCAGCCCCGTTCGGCCCGCAGCTCGGCCAGCCGGGCACCGAGCCGGGCGTCGACGGGGTCCGGCCCGGTCCCGGCAACGTCTTGTTTCATATTCGGGATACTATCCCAGATCAGAGAAACGAAGAGACACGATCCTGTCGAACCTCCATGGCTCCCGTCACTCCCTCCCCCCGAACGCCGCCAGCGTCCGCTCCAGCGCCGGCATGGCCCGCACCACCCGCTTCGAGCGGATCAGCATGTCCCAGGCCGGTTCGAACTTCTTCCAGCCACCGGCGTACGCGAGATGCCGCAGCCGTTCATGCCGGCCCGGCTGGGCGGCGGAGCCGCGCCAGATGTTGGACCAGCGGTAGAAGTCGCGGTACGCGCGCCAGTAGCCGTCCTCCAGCTGACGGGGCGTCATTCCCTTGGGGCGGTAGACGACATGGCGCGTGTCGTAGAGGTCCCAGTCGCGGTGGACGATGCGGTCCTCGGACTCCAGCTGCTTCCACAGTCCGGTCGAGGGATACGGCGTCATGATGTGGAAGGTCGCCGTCTCGATGCCCTGCTCGACCGCCCAGGCCACGGTGCGGTCGAAGACGTCGGGACCGTCCTGGTCGAGCCCGAAGACGAAGCTGGCGTTGACCATGACTCCGGCGTCGTGCAGCCGCCGTACCGCTGCCGCGTAGTCGGTGCCGATGTTCTGGTTCTTGCGCCGCTCGGCGAGGTTGGCGTCGTTGACGGTCTCGAAGCCGACGAACAGGCTGCGCAGCCCCGCCTCGACCGCGCGCTCCAACAGGTCCGGCTTCAGCACGGAGTTGACCGTTCCCGCCGCCTGCCACAGCCGTCCCATGCCGCGCATGCCGTCGAACAGGGCTTCCGCGAAGCGGCGGTTGCCCAGGAGGTGGTCGTCGAGGAAGTAGAGGTGGCGGCCGGGCAGACGGTCGATCTCGGCGAGGGCGTCGTCGACGGTCTGCGTGTAGAAGGACTTGCCGCCCTCGAAGAAGGCGTCCTTGTAGCAGAAGTCGCAGTGGTGCGGGCAACCGCGCGACACCACGATGGAGTTGGGGACGAGATAGAGGTGACGCTTGATCAGGTCCCGTCGCACGGGCGGCAGTCCGGCGAGTGTGCGCTGCTTGGAGTCGTAGCGGCGGGCGGGCACTCCGTCACGGAAGTCCTTCAGGAACAGCGGCCATGTGTCCTCCCCGGGTCCGGTGAAGATCGTGTCGGCGTGGGCCGCCGCCTCGTCCGGGAGCGAGGTGACGTGCAGGCCGCCCATGGCCACGTGGACGCCCCGTGCGCGGAATTGGTCGGCTATCTCGTAGCTGCGCCGGGCCGAGGTGATGTACGGCTGGATCACCAGCAGGTCGGGGGTGTCGAGGGCTTCGAGGTCGATGCGCTCCACGTGCTCGTCGTGGAGCGTGACCTCGTCGTCGGGGTCGAGGTAGCCGGCCAGGGTCGCGAGGCCCAGGGGCGGGAACAGCGAGTACTTGATGGGCCGGAACAGCGGGCTGGTCGCCTCGGTCAGGGCCGGAAGGATCATCGTCACACGCATGACAACCCAGACTGCGTGCGACCCATGGCTGGTTCCCTACGCCCGCGCCGCCTCGCCCAGCGCCTCCAGCACCGGCCGGATCAGCGGATGCTCCTCGGCTCCCCGCCGTACCGCCGCGAAGACCCGCCGGGTGGGCGCGACCCCGTCGACCGGGCGTACGACCACTCCGGTCAGGTCCATGCCCCGCAGCGCCGACCGCGGGACCAGAGCGACGCCCGCATCTGCCGACGCCAGGGCCACGACCGCCCGGAAGTCGTCCGAGGAGTGCTCCAGGCGTGGCTGGAATCCGGCGCTCTCGCAGGCCAGGACGACCACCTCATGGCAGGGGTTGCCGGGGTAAGGGCCGATCCACGGGTCCTTGGCCAGCTCCGCCAGGGGCACCTCGCTCACCTCGGCCAGCCGATGCCGCACCGGCACGACCGCATCGAACGGCTCCGCGTACAGCGGTACGTGCGTCAGGCGCGGGTCGTCGGCCGGCGGCGCCCCGCGGTACTCGACCGCGACCGCGACGTCGACCTGCCGGTCCAGCACCATCGGCAGGCTGGCGTCGCCCTCGGCGTCCTGGACGCGGATGCGGATGCCGGGCGACGACTCGGCGAGACGGGCCACCGCGGGGGCGACGACCTGGGCGATACCGGTCGCGAAGGAGGCGACGGTGACCGTGCCGGCGGCGCCCGAGTCGTACGCGGCGAGCTCGGCCTCGGCCCGCTCCAGCTGGGCGAGGACGGCGTTGGCGTGGCTGAGCAGGATCTCGCCCGCCGGGGTCAGCCGTACGCCCTTGGCGCCGCGCTCGACCAGCCGGTGACCGGTCTCCTGCTCCAGGGCCGTGAGCTGCTGGGACACCGCGGAGGGCGTGAGATACAGCGCGGCGGCAGCCGCCGTCACCGTGCGGTGGTCGGCCACCGCACGGAGGATGTGCAGCCGCCGCGCTTCGATCATGAGATCGATTGTCTCAAATGCCCCCGTGCGCTCCGGCTCAGCCCTCCAGCTCCGCCCGCGCGGCCACGAAGGCGTCGACGGCCCGGTTCACGTCCTGCGTCGAGTGCCCGGCGGACAGCTGCACACGGATGCGCGCCTGCCCCTGCGGCACAACCGGGTACGAGAAGCCGATCACGTACACACCCCGCTCCAGCAGCAGCTCCGCGAGCCGGCCCGCCTTCGACGCATCACCGATCATGACCGGTGCGATGGCGTGGTCGCCGGGGAGGACGTCGAAGCCCTCCTCGGTCATACGGCGGCGGAACAGCGCGGTGTTCTCGTTCAGCCGGACGCGCAGGTCGTCCGCCGACTCCAGCAGGTCGAGCACCTTCAGGGAGGCCGCGGCGATCACCGGGGCGAGCGTGTTCGAGAAGAGGTACGGCCGCGAGCGCTGGCGCAGCAGTGCGACGATCTCGGCGCGGGCCGCCACGTAACCGCCGGAGGCGCCGCCGAGCGCCTTGCCCAGGGTGCCGGTGATGATGTCGACGCGGTCCATGACGCCGTGCAGTTCGGGGGTGCCGCGGCCGCCGGGGCCGACGAAGCCGACGGCATGGGAGTCGTCGACCATGACCATGGCGTCGTAGCGGTCGGCGAGGTCGCAGATGTCCCGCAGCGGCGCCACGTAACCGTCCATCGAGAACACGCCGTCGGTGACGATCAGCTTCCGTCGCGCGCCCGCGGCCTCCTTCAACTGCCGCTCCAGATCGGCGAGATCACGGTTGGCGTACCGGAAGCGACGGGCCTTGGACAGGCGGATGCCGTCGATGATCGACGCGTGGTTCAGCGCGTCGGAGATGACCGCGTCCTCCGGGCCCAACAGCGTTTCGAAGACACCGCCGTTGGCGTCGAAGCAGGAGGAGTAGAGGATCGTGTCCTCCTGGCCGAGGAAGGCCGACAGACGCGCCTCGAGCTCCTTGTGCACCTCCTGGGTGCCGCAGATGAAGCGGACGGACGCCATGCCGTAGCCCCAGCGGTCCAGGGCCTCGTGGGCTGCGGCGACGACCTCGGGGTGGTCGGCGAGGCCGAGGTAGTTGTTGGCGCAGAAGTTGAGGACCTCGCCGGGGCGGCCGCCCGCGGAGACGTTGACGGTCGCGGACTGCGGGGTGTCGATGACGCGCTCGGGCTTGTGCAGACCGGCGGCGCGGATCTCGTCGAGGGTGGCGCGCAGGTCGTCGCGCACGGAGTCGAACATGACAGAAGCTCCTGAAGCTGTAAGGGAGTTACG
Source organism: Streptomyces sp. NPDC047043 (assembly GCF_040644055.1). Taxonomy (NCBI): domain Bacteria; kingdom Bacillati; phylum Actinomycetota; class Actinomycetes; order Kitasatosporales; family Streptomycetaceae; genus Streptomyces; species Streptomyces sp. NPDC047043. The sequence goes on along the minus strand of NZ_JBEYVO010000022.1, from coordinate 198,383 downwards.
CAGTCCAGTCGAGGATGACCTTGCCGCCGCGGCCGCTCGCCGCGTCGGCGAACGCCGCCTCGAAGTCGCCGTAGCCGTACCGCCCGGTGATCACGGGCGACAGGTCGAGGCCGCCTTCGAGCAGCACCGACATCGCGTACCAGGTCTCGAACATCTCACGGCCGTAGATGCCCTTGATGGTGATCATCGAGGTGACGATCCGCGCCCAGTCGACCGCGAACTCCTGGGCGGGCAGGCCGAGCATGGCGATACGGCCGCCGTGGGTCATGTTGGCGATCATGCCGCGCATGGCCTCGGGACGGCCGGACATCTCCAGTCCGATGTCGAAGCCCTCGCGCAGCCCCAACTCCCGCTGCCCGTCGGCGATCTGAGCCTCCGACACATTCAGCGCGAGACTCACGCCGATCTTGCGGGCGAGCTCCAGGCGTTCCTCGCTGACGTCGGTGACGACGACGTTGCGGGCGCCCGCGTGCCGGGCCACCGCGGCGGCCATCAGGCCGATCGGACCGGCACCCGTGATGAGCACGTCCTCGCCGACCAGCGGGAAGGACAGGGCCGTGTGCACGGCGTTGCCGAACGGGTCGAAGATCGCGGCGACATCGAGGTCGACGGGGGCCCGGTGCACCCACACATTGGCGGCGGGCAGCGCGACGTACTCCGCGAACGCCCCGTCCCGTCCGACGCCGAGCCCGACCGTCGCCCGGCACAGATGACGGCGCCCGGCAAGACAGTTGCGGCACTTCCCGCAGACGAGGTGCCCCTCGCCGCTCACCCGGTCGCCGGCCTTGATGTCCGCGACATCACGCCCGGTCCCGACGACCTCGCCGACGAACTCGTGCCCGACCACCAGCGGCGTACGGATCGACTGCTGCGCCCAGCCGTCCCAGGCCCTGATGTGCAGATCCGTGCCGCAGATGCCGGTGCGCAGCACCTTGATCAGCACGTCGCCGGGTCCGACGGCGGGCTCCGGCACGTCCGCGAGCCACAGCCCCGGCTCCGCCTTCTCCTTGACCAGCGCCTTCAACGCTACGGCTCCTGTGCTCGAGGACCCGGATGCGGGCAGGCCGGAGCCGCCCGCATCCGGGGAGGGGGGTGGAATCGCGTAGCAATCTGCCGTACGGCACCGCCCCCGGTCCATCGAGGATTTCTTAACCCGCACCGCAGCTCCGCTTCACACCTGCCCCCGCTCGAAGTAGGCGGCGAGTTCCGCGTCCAACGGCGGCACCTCTCGTACGGCACCTCCGGCGCGCAGCGACTCGGTCGCACCGAACCCGGCCGCCACCGCCATCCGCGCGGCCACTGGGGAGGTGTCGGTGCGCCCTCCCTCCCGTACGAAGCGCAGGAACTCGTCGATGATCAGCGGATCGGCGCCGCCGTGCTCCGCGTCCTCGTCGACCTCCGGCACCGGGTACTCGGCGTCGGGCTCCGCCCGGTGGCCGGAGCGCCGGGAGTTCCACACCCGCACCGCTCCGCCGGGTCCGTCGCCGAAGTTCTCCAGACGGCCCGCGTCGCCGATGACGGTGTAGTTGCGCCAGTAGTCGGGGGTGAAGTGGCACTGCTGGTAGGCGGCCAACACCCCGTTGTCCAGGCGCATGTTGACCAGCGACACGTCCTCGACGTCGATGACCGGGTTGAGGGCGCGCTGGGTGTGCGGCGGCCAATGGCCGTCCTCCGTGTACCAGTCGGCGGTCTTGGGCTCGCCCGGTGCCCGGCGGTGCGGGTTGTCGCCGTAGACCATGAGGTCGCCGAAGGCCTGCACCTGCCGGGTGTATCCGCCGGCCAGCCAGTGCAGTACGTCGATGTCGTGGGCGCCCTTCTGGAGCAACAGGCTTGTGATGTACCGGCGTTCGGCGTGCCAGTCCTTGAAGTACCAGTCGCCGCCGTAACCGACGAAGTGGCGGACCCAGACCGTCTTGACCGTGCCGATGTCGCCGCGCGCGATGATGTCGCGCATCAGGCGGATGACCGGCATGTGGCGCATGTTGTGGCCGACGTAGAGGCGGGTGCCGGTCTCGCGGGCGGTGCGCAGGATGCGGTCGCAGCGCTCGACGGTGATGTCGAGAGGCTTTTCCACGAAGACGGGCCTGCCGGCCTGAAGGGCCGCGCAGGCGAGGTCGGCGTGCGTGTGGTCCGGGGTGAGGACGAGGATGGCGTCGACGTCCGGGGCCTCGATCGCCTGGCGGTGGTCGTCGACCGTACGCACCCCGCGGATTGCCTCTGCGGCCCGGTCCCGGCCGGCCGGATCGGGGTCGGCGACGACGGTCACGCGCGCTCCCCCGCCGGGTCGGTGGGCGATCCGGGCGAGGGAGCCGCGCAGTCCGTAGCCGAGGACACCGAGGCGCAGGTCGGTCATGGTGGGCCTTCCTTGGCAGTGCGCCCCGGGTCGCTCGGGAGGACGGCCTAGTCGAGGCGGGAGACCTGGTAGTGGCTGATGTACCAATCGTCCCCCACCCGGGTCACCAGGACCGAGAGCTTGACGTCCAGCGCGGGCCGGTCCGTGAAGGAGAACTCGACGTCCAGGTATCCGAGGACGAGCCCGTCGGCCAGGCGCCGCGTCTCGAGGATGCGGTAGTCCGCCTTCAGGCCGAGGGGCTGGGAGCCGTAGTACTCGGCGACGCCCTGCCGTCCGACGCTGTAGGGATGCAGCCCCTGGAAGATGGCGCCCTCGGTGAAGCGGGCGGCGACGCGCTCGGGTTGGTGTGCGTCGACGGCTGCCTTCCACTGGTCGAGGACCGCGCTCAGGATCGCCTTGTCATCCGCCGTTGTGGTCATGTCCGCTCCTCTGTCGACTGTCTGACGGATTGTCAATGTCCGGCGCTCATACCGCCGTCGACGTGCAGGATCTCGCCGGTGACGAACGGCGCCGTCTCCAGGAAGAGCACCGCGTCGACGATGTCGCCGACCTCACCCATCCGCCCGACCGGGTGCAGCGCGGCGAGGAACTCGTGGGTCTCCTCCGGGTGCATGGGGGTCTTGATGGTGCCGGGCGACACGGCGTTGACGCGGATGCCGCGGGTGGCGTACTCGATCGCGAGGGACTTGGTGGCGGACTGCAGACCGCCCTTGGTCAACGAGGCCAGCACGGAGGGGACGTTGGCGTTCGCGTTGTCGACCAGACTGGTCGTGACGCTGACGATGTGGCCGCCGCCCTGCGCGAGCAGGTGCGGCACGGCGAGCCGGGTGATGTGGAAGAAGCCGGCGACGTTGATGCCCGTCACGGCGGCGTAATCCTCGGCCGTGTACTCCGTGAACGGCTTGGCGACGAAGATCCCCGCGTTGTTGACCAGGGCGTCGATACGGCCGAACCGCTCGACGGCGGCGGAGATGACGCGCTCCGCGGTCGCCGGGTCGGCGATGTCGCCCTGGACGGTCAGTACGTCGGCGTCGTCGACGGGCGCGATGGTGCGCGAGGTGGCGACGACGGCGTAGCCGAGCTTGCGGTAGCCCTCGACGAGGGCGGCGCCGATGCCCTGCGATGCGCCGGTGACGACCGCGACCTTCTGGTTCGGCGTCTGGTTCTGAGTGCTCATGGTGACCTTCTCCGAAGTGGCTGACCGGTTACTAGCCGACCGGTCGACTATTTGGAAGGTAGGTCGGGTCGCCCGGCGAGGGAAGGACCGGCTTTCTCCCGTCTGGGAGGCGCAGGCTCCCAGCGCAGATCAGCCCCGGAGCGCGTACGGATCGCCGGCGGGCAGCCAGATGTCCGGGGCGTTGATGCCGAGGTCGCCGACGCCGTCGGCGAGGGCGTCGACGACGGCGAGGACTCCGGCGCGGTTCTCGCTCTCGCGCCAGACCAGGGACCAGGTCCAGTAGACCTTCGGTGCGACGATCTCCCGGCGGACCAGGTCCGGCGGGAGCGGATTGGTCTGTCCCTTGGGCGAGTTGACCACGGGGCGGGTGCAGCGGCGCACGTGGTCGAAGAAGGCGGGGCCGGTGATCGCGCCGTCGGAGATGCGTACCGTACGCGCGCCGGTGGCCTGTGCGAGCTCCTCGCCGTACACGTTCCAGGCGGCCCAGGCGGTGAGGTCGTCGTCGACGAGGACGTCGGTGTCCCGGGCCGCCACATCGGGTACGTCGCTGCTGTCGCCGCCCTTGGCCACGGCGTAGAGCCGGTCGGCGCCGATCAGCCGGGCCCGCAGCCCGAGCCGCTCGAGGTCCTCGGTGCGCACCCAGCACACGGCGAGGTCCAGGCTGCCGTCGGCGACCCGCGCGGCCTGGGTGTGCGAGGGGGCGACCCATGCGTCGACGTGCACCTGGGCCACCGCGGCGGTACGTGACGTCAGGTCCGGGGGAAGCCAGTTGACGTAGCCGAGCCGTACCGACTGGGAGCCGGACAGGCGGCCGGCCCGGCGTTTGAGGTCGTCGGCGCGTTCCAGCAGGGCGCGGGTGTGCGGGAGGAGGGCGGCGCCGGCCGGGGTGAGGGAGACCTTGCGGCGGTCGCGGTCGAAGAGCCGGACGCCCAGGTCCCGTTCGAGGGCTTTGATCTGCTGGGAGAGCGAGGGGCCCGCGATGAGCAGCCGCTCGGCGGCCCGGCCGAAGTTCAGCTCCTCGGCGACCGCGACGAAGTACCGCAGCTGACGCAGTTCCACGCGCGCCATGCTACGCGGCGACTGGGAGCCTGCGCCTATCAGCAGCGAGGAAGCCGGTCGTGGCATCGGTGCAGGTGACGCGCGCACGATGGGCTCACCAACGACGAACGGAGCACACCGTGCGAGAGTTCCTGGTCGAGATCACCACCACCGTCCCCGAGGGCACCGGCCAGGAGGAGGTCGACCGGCGGCGGGCCGCCGAGGCCGTCCGCGCGAAGGAGCTGGCCGCGACCGGCAATCTGGCCCGACTGTGGCGCCCCGTGGGCGAGTTGCGCAGCATCGGTGTGTGGCGGGCCGCCGACGAGGAGGAACTCCACGAGAAGGTGCTCGGCACCCTGCCGCTGCGCCCGTGGATGACCCTCCACGTCACGCCGCTCGAGGCACATCCGAACGACCCCGGCCGGATCGACGGCACGAAGTGAGCACGTCCTCCCCCTGGTCCCATGTCGCCAGGGCCGCCGCGGCGCTCGCTGCAGGCATGGGCGTCGGCCGCTTCGTCTACACCCCGATCCTGCCCCTGATGCACACCCAGGCGGGCCTGTCCGCCGCGGCCGGCGCGAACCTGGCCACCGCGAACTACGTCGGCTATCTCGTCGGCGCACTCGCGGGCATCCTGGCCCCCGTGCTGGTCCGGTCGCGCCTCGTACTGCGCGGGTCCCTGGTCCTGCTCACCGGCACGCTCGCCGCCATGCCCCTCACCCACAGCACCACGGTGTGGGGCCTGCTGCGGCTGCTGGCCGGTGCGGCGAGTGCCCTGGTGTTCGTCGTCGCCGCCAGTTCCCTCCTGCACCATCTGCGCGGACACCCCTCGCACCTGCCCGGCTGGGCCATCGGCGGCGTGGGCGGCGGCATCGCGCTGTCCGGCCTGCTGCTCCTGGGCCTGCGTTCGGTCGTGGACTGGCGGGCCGCCTGGTGGGCCTCGGCCGCGCTCACCGCGCTGCTCACCGTCGGCTCGTGGAACCTGCGACCGGAGGGTGCTCCGTCCGCGAGCGGCGAGAAGACCGAAGGCACAGCGCCGCGCACACACCGCTGGTTCGGTGCGCTGTTCGTCAGCTACACCCTGGAGGGCATCGGCTACATCGTCGCCGGAACCTTCCTGGTCGCGGCCATCGGCCAGGGTTCTCCCGGCTGGGTCGGCAACGGCGCCTGGGTGCTGGTGGGACTCGCCGCCCTGCCGTCCCCGGCGCTGTGGGCCTGGCTGGGACACCGCTGGTCCCGTCCCGGTCTGCTGCTCGCCGCGCTGATGGTGCAGGCGGTCGGCATCGCGCTGCCCGCCCTGATCGGCGGAACGGCCGCCGCACTCGTCTCGGCGGTGCTGTTCGGCGGCACGTTCCTGGGCGTCAGCATGCTCGCCCTCGCCGCCGGAGCCCACCTGCGGTTCCCCCGCTCGGTCGCCCTGCTGACCGCCGGCTACTCGGTCGGCCAGATCCTCGGCCCGCTGGTCGTCGCCCCGCTGCTGCACCACGGCTACCACCGGGCGCTGCTGCTGGCCGCCCTCGTGGTCCTGGCCGCGGCCGGGGCCGCCGCCGTACTGCGGATCGGCTTCCCGCACCACATGGTCGTAGTAGGACACACAGCACCCGTACGGCAGCGAGAATCGACCGAGGACGACCGGCCCGCCGCGGCCGGACCCGACGACGCACTCGCGCCGCACTCGGCCAACTGACGTGGAGCCGCTGATGACCACCGCACGGGACCTCGCGATCGTCGCCCTCGATGTGGCGACCGACAAGCCGGTGGAGCAGGGCGATCTGTCGCTCGCGCTCGCGGGAGCCGAGGTGTTCGACCTCCTCGAGGCCAGGGCCCTCGTCCTAGACGGCGACCGCATCCTGCCCAGCGCCCAGTCCCCCACGGGCGATCGCCTGCTGGACGAGGCCGCGGCGGCTCTCGTACGACAGGAGCCGTACGAGTCGGTCGAGGACTGGCTGTGGCGCCGGGGCCGCGGGCTGTCCTCGGCCTACGTCGAGGACCTGGAGCGGATCGGGCTGATCACCCGGCCGCGGGGCCGCCGGATCCCGCTGCGCACGGGGCGGACGGAGCTGGTCGACTCGGCGGCCCGGCGGCAGGCCGAGGAACGCTGGGCGGCGGACGAACCCGTCCTCGCCGCGCTGGCCGCGGCCGCCGGAATGCGCGACGAACCGGCGGCCGAGCCCGCCGACGAGACGGTCACCGTGCTGGCCGCCGTCGGGGACGCGGTGATGGAACTGGAGGCCGTACGCCAGCGAAAGGTCATCGAGGACGCCGCCTTCGACAACGTGTGGCGCGGTTACTAGGCGTCGGTGACGCCCAGCAGCGCCCGGCAGTTGTCCCACAGGGGGCTCAGGCGCTGGGGGCTGTTGTACAGCTTGGCGAACATCACCTGGCCCTCCAGCTGGGCCACCACCGCCCGGGCCGCCTCCCGGGTGTCGGTCACGGTCACGTCGCCGCGGTCGCGGGCCTCGGCGACGACCGCCTCGACCATGTCGACCTGTGCGTCGAAGATCTCCTGCAGCCGTCCGCGGACGGGCTCGGTCTGGTTGCTCAGCTCCAGAGTGAGGTTCCCGAACAGGCAGCCCGACACCGTGCCGCAGCCCTCCTGCACGGCGCGCTGGCCGGCCTCGGTCTGCTCGAAGAGGCCGCGCAGTCGCTGCAGGGGGTCCACGTCAGCACCCAACGCGCCTTCCCAGTCCCGCCGTTGGGCCGCCCAGTGCTCGTCGACGACGGCGAGCGCGAGGGCCTCCTTGGACTCGAAGAAGTAGTAGAAACTCCCCTTCGGCACCCCGGCGGCCTTGCAGATCTCGGCCACGCCCAGCGCCGAGTAGCCGCGCCCCTCGATGAGTGAGCGAGCGGCACCGAGGATCTTCCGCCTGGCGTCACTGGTACGTCCCACACGGCAATTGTACGTAGGTACTAGACCGGTCGGCTAGCAATGGGGCCGTCTCCCCCGTCACAGCAGCGGGAGCCCGTCGGCCTCCCGTCGCTCCAGGCGCGCGACCAGTTCCGCCGCCGAGGCCTTGATGGTCTCCAGGCCGGGCCTGCCCCAGGGGCGCGGCTCCACGTCGACGACGCACACGGTGCCGAGCACCATGCCGGTGCTGTCGATGAGCGGTGCGCCCAGATAGCTGCGGATGCCGAACTCGTCGACGACCGGATTGCCCGCGAACCGCGGGTAGTCGCACACGTCCTCCAGGACCAGCGCCTTGCGCCGGACGACCACATGGGGACAGAAACCGTGGTCGCGGGCCAGCTCACGGCCCAGCACGGGCGTGGTGCCGTCGGCCTTCACCACCACGACCGGTGCCACCACCGGCAGATGCAGCCCCGCGAAGAACTGCCGTTGCTCGTCGATGAAGTTGACCATGGCGTACGGCGCCCCGGTGAGCTCGGCGAGGCGGTCCGCGTAGGCGTCGAGGGCGGGGTCCGGCTGTTCTCCGAGGCCGAGCCGGTTCAGGCGCAGGGCACGCGCGGGGGCCTCCTTGTCCTCGGGGGTGAGCAGCAGACGACCGGCCGGTCGCGACGGGTCGTACCTCATGGGCGGGCTCCGTCACTGTGGACGCAGGTCATATACGGGCTCCGTGGCGGTGTGCGGGGATCACATGTGGGCGCCGTGGCTCGGCGCGTGCGCCGGGGCGTGGGCGATGAGATGGCGTACGAGGGTGAGCAGGGTCTGGACGCCGGAGCTGGAGATCCGGGCGTCGCAGCGCACGACCGGGATCTCCGGGGCGAGGTCTATGGCGGCACGGACCTCCTCGGGGTCGTAGCGATAGGAGCCGTCGAACTCGTTGATCGCGACGATGAAGCCGAGACCGCGCTGCTCGAAGAAGTCGACGGCTGCGAAGCACTCCTCCAGACGGCGGGTGTCGGCGAGGATGACCGCGCCGAGCGCGCCCTCGGAGAGCTCGTCCCACATGAACCAGAACCGCTCCTGCCCGGGCGTCCCGAACAGGTACAGCACATGTTCCGGATCGAGGGTGATACGGCCGAAGTCCATGGCCACCGTCGTCTCGACCTTGTTCTCGATCCCGTCGAGAGAGTCGGTCGCGGCGCTGACCGTGGTGAGCAGCTCCTCCGTGCTGAGCGGCGCGATCTCGCTGACCGCGCCCACGAAGGTCGTCTTGCCTACTCCGAACCCGCCCGCCACCAGGATCTTCAGTGCGGTGGGGAATGGGTCAGAGCTGTCGTCGTAGTCCATCGAGCACTGCCTCCAGTAGGGCCCGGTCAGTCGGGTTGTGGTGGAACTCGGGGGGCTTGGTGGTGAGCGCCCCGCAGTCGACTAGGTCCGACAGCAGCACCTTGGTGACCACCGCCGGCAGCTTCAGTTGGGCGGCGACCTCGGCGACCGACACGGGCGCGCGGCACAGGTCGAGCGCCTCGGCGTGTTCCGGACCGAGATAGCCGAGCGGGGTGGCGCCGGTGGCCATCACGTGCGACAGGAGGTCGAGTGCGATGCTGGGCCGGGTGCGGCCGTTGCTGACCGTGAAGGGGCGCACCAGCCGACCGGCCGCGTCGTCGAGCCAGGGCCCGTCGCCGACCGTCGCCACGCTCAAGGCCTCATCGCCGTGGGTTCGACGGCGTGCTGCCGGGGCGCGGTGACCAGGTAGGGGCGGACGCTCTTGACCAGCATCGCCATCTCGTAGCCGAGGACCGCCGCGTCGGCCTCGCGGCCGGCCAGCACGGCGAGACAGGTGCCGGAGCCCGCGGTGGTCACGAACAGCAGGGTCGAGTCGAGTTCGACGACGACCTGGCGGACGTCCCCGCCGTCGCCGAAGCGGACCCCGGCGCTGCGGCCGAGGGAGTAGAGGCCGGAGGCCAGCGCGGCCATGTGGTCGGCGCTGTCGGCATCGAGGCCGTGGACCGACTTCACGAGCCCGTCGCAGGAGAGGAGTACCGCACTGGTCGTGTGGGGTACGCGCTGCACGAGGCCGCTCATCAGCCAGTCGAGATCGGATACATGGCCGGTCGGCGCATCGCTCGCCATGGTGGATCGACTCCTTGAGGTACGAAGGTCTGCGGGAGCGGTGGGGGCGGGGGTGGAGAGGTTGGTCATCCGGCCGGTGCGCTCCCGTCGTGCCGGGTGGGGTGGTCGATGCCGCGCGCGGACGCGGGGCGCGCCTCGGCTATGTGGGCGGGGTCCATGTGCGGTACGTCCATGGCGGCCACCTCCAGGGACGTGATGTTCACGGAGGTCGCGTGCACGGTGGTCGGGTCCGTGGCCGCCTGGTCCATGGCGGCGGTGGACATGGGTTCGCGCTCCGGGTGTGACGACGCCTGCACATGGGGCGACTCCATGCGGGCCGGGCCCGCGTGCGCCGAATCCGTGTGCGTAGGGTCCATGGGAGCCGGGTCCGTGGGAGCCGACGCCGTCTCCGCCGACCAGTTGTGTTCCGACTCCAGGTGCTGCTGGGCCTCCGCCAGACCGATGCCGCGCTGGAAGGCCGCCATCAGGCCCGGGTCGTGGCCGGCGAGGTACTCGGTGTCCTGACGGGGCGCGGGACCGTCGCGGAGTTGGGGTGCGATGTGCTCCTGGGCGCGGCGGCGCGGGAGTTGGGGCTTGCCCATGGTGCCGCGGACGGTGCCGGTGCGGGGCGTCGGGGGCGCGGACGTGTTCTCCGCGACCAGCCGCCGGTCGTCGGGCCGGATGCCGGGGAGGGCCTCCGCCGGGTTGGCCCGCTCCTCGTCGGCGCCGCGTACGGGCAGGGGGTCCGGTCGGCCGCCGCCCGCCGTGGTGCCGTTCAGCGTGTCGTCGCTGAGGGAACCGCCGCCGTGGGAACCGCCGTTGACCATGCTGCCGTTCGGCATGGTGGCCGCGGGCAGCGCGACCTCCCGCTGCTCTGCGCGCCGCGGCGCAGGAGGCACGACACGACGGGCCCCGGTCCCGGGTCCGGGCACGGACGGCATCTGCGGCTGCGGGGAGCGCGGCGGCACGGACACCCCGGTCACTCCCCCCACCCCCATGACACCCTGCGGCTGCGGCGCCACGCCGGGAATGCCCGGCGTCGAGCCCAGCAGGCCCTGCGGCACGACGAGTACGGCCTGGACGCCGCCGTAGATGTTGGTCTGGAGGCGGACGTTGATGCCGTGCCGCCGCGCGAGCTGCGAGACCACGAACAGGCCGATGCGGCCGTCGGCCAGCAGGCTGGCGACGTTGACCTGGTCGGGGTCGGAGAGCAGGTCGTTCATCTTCTTCTGCTCGGCGACGGGCATGCCCAGGCCGCGGTCCTCGACCTCGACGGCGAGTCCGGACGTCACGAGGTTGGCGCGCAGCAGGACCTGGGTGTGCGGGGCGCTGAACACCGTTGCGTTCTCGACGAGTTCGGCCAGCAGGTGGATGACGTCGGCAACGGCGTGGCCGCGCAGGGTGCCGTCGATCGGGGGTACGAGCTTGACCCGGGAGTACTGCTCGACCTCGGCGATGGCGGAGCGCAGCACCTCGGTCATGGAGACGGGGTTGCTCCACTGCCGGCGGGAGACCGCGCCGCCGAGGACGGCGAGGTTCTCGGCGTGGCGGCGGATCCGGGTGGCGAGGTGGTCGACGTGGAAGAGGCCCTTGAGCAGATCGGGGTCCTCGATCTCGTTCTCCAGCTCGTCGAGGATCGAGATCTCCCGGTGCACCAGTGACTGCAGCCGCCGGGCGAGATTGACGAAGACCTCGAGCTTCTGTTCGCTGCCGGCCTGACTGGAGAGCTGGGCGGCATGGACGACTGCGGTGACCGCGCCGTCGTGGGCGCGGGCCAGGTCGGCGGCGAGCAGCTCGAAGTCGTCGGCGCCGTCGGCGGGACCGCTGCGCGGCTTGCGCGGGGGCACGGCGTCGCCGCGGCGCAGGGACTCGACGAGGGCGCGCAGGTCGGCCTCGCCGCGGGCGCTGCTGCGGCGCAGGGCGGCGATGCGGTCGCTGACCGACTTGGCGGCGCGGTCGGCGGCGACGCTGGCGATCAGGATGCCCGCGAGGGCCACCGCGGCGGCGCCGGCGAGTACGCCCCACAGGACAAGACCGGGCCTGGCCCCCGTGGAGCGGACCGTGAACAGGACTGCGGCGCAGGCGCTGAGGGCGACCGCGATCGGCGGCAGGATCGCGAGCCGCAGCAGCTGAGGCCGTATGTGCGTCTCGGGCAGCGAGGGAGCGGTGCGGGCGACCGGCCGTCCGTGCCGTCCGCCCTCGCGGCGGTCTGCGCGGGGGGCCGGTGCGCGGAGGTGAGACATCGGTGTCCTCGTCGTACTGGTCCGTCGGTGCCTGGCGCGCGGGCTGCGCGGTTCGGGCATGCGGCGCCCGATGGACACTCACAGTAGTCGCCAACGCATCATGTGCGGTGGGCAGTTGACAAAGTCCCACGCACAGCGTCCCGCTCTGGTATGAGGCTTCGTACGACAGACCGATAAACCCAGCGGACAGGTGATCTCGCTCCATAAGCGATCGATCAGAGCTGGTCAGAAGTGGTCACCGCGAAGAAGTGCGGGCCGGGGAGCGATCGCTCCCCGGCCCTCGCCGGTTGCCGATATCTGTCCGCTCGCCGACCCGACCGGACCGTTTCGGGCCCCTCCCGGGCCCTGGGGAGTCATCCCCTGAACGTCACTGTCCGTGTCAACCGCGGTGGTGGTCTCACGCCTTCGGCTGGGTGAAACGGATGCTGTTGCCGAAGGGGTCCCTGAGGCCGCAGTCGATTCCGTACGGCCGCTCGGTGGGCTCCTCGGTGAACTCGACGCCCTTGGCCTTGAGGGTCTCGTAGGTCTTGCGGCAGTCCTCGGTCCTGAAGATGAGGAAGCCGCCCGTCGCGCCCTTGGTCAGCAGCTCGCGGACCTGTTCCGCCGTCTCCTCCGACAGCCGCGGCGGGCCGGGCCGCTCCAGCAGGACCTCGCGGTCCGGCTGACCGGGGACGTTGATGGTGAGCCAGCGCATGAAGCCGAGGTCGGCGTCGGTGTTGACCTCGAGGCCGAGCTTGCCGACGTAGAAGTCGAGCGCCTCGTCCTGGTCGAGTACGTAGATCTGCGAGTGCGTGATTGCTGTGAACATGTGCATCACGCTACGAGCCCGGGGCGGCGAAAACTTATCCAAAACTGCTCTGCCGGCCGAAGGGCGAGCGGACCGTCAGGCGCTCGGCCGCATCCACGCCATCGTGAAGCAGGTGGGGACGTCCAGGGCGACGGCCTGCTTGCGGTACTCCCTCGGCGAGCGGCCGACGATGTCGCGGAACGTGCGGCTGAAGGTGCCCGGGCTGGCGAAGCCGACCTCGAAGCTGATGTCCGTGACGCTGCGGTCGGTCTCGCGCAGCAGGAACATCGCGCGCTCGACGCGGCGACGCTGCAGGTAGCGGTGCGGGGTCTCGCCGAACGTGGCCCGGAAGGTGCGCGTGAAGTGCGCCGGGGACACATGGGCGATCCGGGCCAGCGCCGGCACGTCCAGCGGCTCGGCATAGGCACGGTCCATGGCGTCCCGGGCCCGGAGCATACGGCGGTTGCTCTCTTCGACGGCACGGCTCACGCGGCCATCACACCATGGATCTCAACGGGTGGTGGCCGCCCGCGGCTAGCCTGGTCATGAGACGTGGCCGCCGCTGGACGGCCCGAGCGGAAGGAGCCGTCATGGACCTTCGACGCGATGAGGTGCACGTCGTCCGTCCCGGTGACCGCAGGCCCGGGCCCGCGACTGCGGGGATGGACCGGCAGGAGGCGCTCGCCACCGGGGGAATGTGGTCGGGATTCGTCCGCACCGAGGCCGGGATGGTCTCCGGCTGGCATCACCACGGCGAGCACGAATCGGTGATCTACGTCCTCACCGGAGCCCTGCGGATGGAGTTCGGCCCGGACGGCTCGCAGACGCTCGAAGCCGGCCCCGGCGACTTCGTCTACGTGCCGAAGGGGGCCGTGCACCGGGAGAGCAACCCCTCGTCGGAGCCCGCCGACATCATCGTCACGCGGGCGGGGACCGGGCAGTCCACGTTCAACGTCGACGGCCCCGCAGGGAAGTGAGGTCTCCGTCCGGCAGATGGATCCACCCTTCCTGCCGGGCGGCGGCCCGCTCCTGCGGCGTACGCGGCCACCTGGTGCCGCCGACCAGGACGGCACGGGCGACCAACGCGCAGACCAGGGCGTCGAGATGGTCGTGGCTGTCGACGCACTGCGCGCGCACCGGATCGGGCAGGGTCAGCCCGAGGCCCGTCTCGATCGAGCGCACGATGTACTCCCGCACTTCGCGGGCTTCCGGTACGGCGCTCTTGTAGCTGCGGGCCGGCCGGATGCCCCACAACCGCAGCGCCGCGGCGGGATACACCTCGGCGACCGGTCCGGAGCCGTCGCGCGGTACGGCGGTGTCCGTCGCCACGAACTCGTCCAGGAGACGGGCCGCGCGCAGCGCCACAACCCCGAGCAGATCGGTGGACACCGACAGCGGCGGCCGCATCGAGGTCGCCTTCCACGTGACGTCGTCGGTCAGCCGGAACCGCAGCGGGTCCAGGCCGGGCCTGCCGTCCGCACGCCCCTGGAACCGGGCCGCGGCCGGCAGCCGCTGCCCCTGGTGGTGGGCCAGGACGGTCGCCACGAAGCTCGACGGCCAGCCGAGCGGGCAGTCGAGGCCGGTCTTGTCGGCGGCCCGGACCAGCGCCAGCAGGTCCTCGTCCCCGTCCGGCACGACGAACTCCGCCGCCGGGCCGCCCCCGTCTCCCCAGACCACCCGGCACACGGCGGTCCGCCGCGCACTCGCAGCCAGGTCGATCCCGACCGTCACAGCCCGCGGCTGCCGCACGCCGGGGTCCTCCCCCGGCACGTCGCGCCGGCTCACGGCCTCCACTGACGGGGTCAGCCCGCCGGGACCGTCTCGGGCTCCCCGGTGCCCTCGGACGTCTTCCCCTCCGCGGCCCCGTCGGCCTGGGCCTCGGCGTCGTCGGCCGCCGTCTTGACCACGGCCTCCGTGAGGGCGTCCACAGCAGGCCAGCCGCCCGGCGGGGCCTGGGCGACACCGCGCCACCACGGGTCGGCGGGCACGGTCTCCGCGGTGGGCTCGAAGGGCTCGCCGGGGCGGGGCAGGGCTATGCGCGAGCCCGTGGCGCGGGCGGCCGCGACGGTGCCCTCGCCGGGGTCCGCCCAGGGGTGCGTCGCCAGGTTGAAGGTGGCCCAGTGGATCGGCATCATCACGCCGTGCGGCTGCCCGCCCTGGAGGTCGAGGTGGGCGCGCATGCCCTCTTCGGGCGTCATGTGGATGTCCGGCCAGAAGTCGGAGTACGCGCCGATCTGGATCATCGTGGCGTCGAACGGCCCGTGCTCGGCGCCGATGTCCTTGAAGCCCTCGAAGTACCCGGTGTCACCGCTGTGGTAGATCCGGTGCTCCTCGCCGGCGACGGACCACGAGGCCCACAGCGTGTGCTGGGTGTTGCGCAGTCCGCGGCCGCAGAAGTGCCGGGCCGGGGTGGCGGTCAGGGTGAGGCCGCCGACCTTCGTCGCCTCGTGCCAGTCCAGCTCGCGCAGCCGGTCGGCGGAGACGCCCCAGTACTCGAGGTGGGCGCCGACGCCGAGGGGCACGGCGAACAGGGTGTCCGTGTCGGCCAGTGCCTTGATCGTGGGCATGTCCAGGTGGTCGTAGTGGTCGTGCGAGATGACGACGACGTCGACCGGGCCCAGCGCGGCCAGCGGCAGCGGCACCGGGTGCAGCCGCTTGGGGCCGACGAAGGAGAACGGGGAGCAGCGCTCGCCCCACACCGGGTCGAAGAGCACCCGCTGTCCGTCGATCTCGGCGAGCACGCTGGAGTGCCCCATCCAGGTCAGCCGGAGCCCCGTGGCGGGCGGCTTGGAGATGTCGGCGAGCGTCGTGGCGTGCACGGGCACCGTGCCCTTCGGCGCGCGCCGGGGCCGCTCGTCCTTGTCGAAGAAGACCTTCGCGAAGTCCAGCGTCGAACCGGAGGGCCGGGTCCGGGCGGTGCCTCCGGGGTTCTGGAAGACACCGTCCTTGAAGTGGGGCGATCTGCGGATGCGCGCGAGGCGCTCACCGCTCGGGTCCGCGCCGAAGCCCGCGGGCTGCAGCGCGCGGAGCCCGGAGCTCAGGGAACGGAAACCGGACACGGTACCTCCAGGTGGAGTCGGTGAGGCATTCCATTATGGTCTGCCCCTCTGACAACACCCGGGCCGTCCGGGTCATGCCGGGCTCTTTCCAAGGAAAGCCCAAAGAAATCTCACAGTCACTCGCGGGTGACGCTGCGCAGCAAGCGGCTCCGGCCCACCGGCCGCCGTACTGACGATCCAGTCAGGACATTGACACGGCACGAGCCCGATTCCGATACTGACTGACGATTCAGTAATTGAGAAACCTGTCGAACCCCGTCGGTGAGCACCCCCCGCGGCCCGTTGGAGGCACCATGTCCGACCTCCCCACCGAACTGGTCCCGCTCGGCCAGGAGCAGCGCGACATCGTGGACCTCACGCGCGCGTTCGCACGGGAGGAGATACGCCCACGCGCGCGTGCCGTCGACGAGGCGGACGTCGAGACGCCGTGGGACCTGTGGAGCAAGGCCGCCGAGGTGGGCATCACCGGCTTCATGCTCCCGGAGGAGTACGGCGGGGGCGGCTTCACCGACGTGTTCACGCAGTGCCTCGTACAGGAGGAGCTGTGCGTGGGCGATCTGGGCATCGGCAACCTGCTCTGCTCGAACGGCTTCTTCGCCGACCCGGTCCTGGAGCTGGGCAGCGCGGAGCAGAAGCGGGAGTGGCTGACCCCGCTCACCGGTCCCGGCACCCCGATGACGGCCCTGGCGACGACCGAGCCGGGCGCGGGCTCCGACGCCGCCTCGATCATCACCACTGCGCACCGTGCCGAGGGCGGCTACCGGCTCAACGGCCAGAAGGCGTGGATCTCCAATGCGGGCGAGGCCGAGCAGTACGTCGTGTTCGCCAAGACCGACCCGACGCAGCGCTCGCGCGGCGTGACCGCGTTCCTGCTGCGCAAGGGCACGGAAGGCGTCTCGTTCGGTGAGCCGATGAAGAAGATGGGGCAGCGCGCGATCGTGTGCCGGGAGATCTTCTTCCAGGACGCCTTCGTGCCAGAGGAGCACCGGCTCGGGGCGGAGGGGCAGGGCTTCCACGGGCTGATGCGGACCTTCGACGTCTCGCGCACGGTGCTGGGCGCGGCGGCGACCGGGGTGGCGCGGGCCGCGTACGAGTACGCACGCGACTACGCCCGTGAACGGCGCCAGTTCGGCAAGCCGATCGTCGAGCACCAGGCGGTCGCCTTCCGTCTGGCCGACATGCGTACGCGCGTGGAGCAGGCCCGGCTGATGACCTGGCGGGCCGCGCGCCGCCTGGACGCCGGTCTGGACGCGACCGCCGAGGCCGCGATGGCGAAGCTGACGGCGTCCGAGACCGCCGCGTACTGCACCTGGTCGGCCGTCCAGACGCTGGGCGGCTGGGGGTACTCGCGTGAGTTCCCGGTCGAGCAGTGGATGCGGGACGCCAAGCTGGAGGAGATCGAGGAGGGCACCTCGGACATCATGCGGCTCGTCATCGCCCGGAGTCTGTGATGGGACACGACCGGTTCCTCAGCGGAGGAGAGGCGCTCGTCCGTGCCCTGGAGGCGCACTCCGTGACGGACGTCTTCGGCATCCCCGGGACGCACAACCTGGAGGTCTACCGGCATCTGGCGCCGTACGGCATACGGCATGTGACGTCCCGTCATGAACAGGGTGCCGGGTACGCGGCCGACGGGTACGCGCGCGTGACGGGCCGTCCGGGTGTCGTCCTCACCACGACCGGACCCGCCTTGCTGAACGCCGCTGCAGCCGTCGGGCAGGCGTACTCGGACAGCGTGCCGCTGCTCGTGGTCTCCCCGGGCGTGCCGCTGCGCCACCCGCGCCTGTCGACGGGCCTGCTGCACGAGACGCGCAGCCAGACCGAGGCGCTGCGGGGCGTGGCCGCGTTCAGTCATCGCGTCTCCTCGGTCGCCGAGATCGACGCCGCGGTGGCGCGTGCGTTCACCCTGTTCCGTACGGGGCGTCCGCGGCCCGCGCACATCGAGGTCCCGCTGGACCTCCTGGAGGCGACCGAGGCACTGGGGCCCGTCCGCACCGCCCCGTCCGTCCCGCGCGCCGCCCCGGATCCGCACGCCGTACGCGAGGCGGCCGGGGCCCTCGCACAGGCCCGGCGCCCGGCACTGGTCCTCGGCGGCGGCGCACGCGGCGCACAGGGTGCCTGCCTCGCCCTCGCCGAACGGCTGGGCGCTCCGGTCGTCACCACCGCCAACGGCAAGGGCACCGTCCCCGAGACGCATCCGCTGTCCCTCGGCGTGTCCCTGCACAGCGCGGCGGTGCAGAAGTGGCTCGCCACCCGGGACGTCGTCCTCGCCGCAGGGACTGAACTGGCCGAGTCCGACTTCTGGTCCCCCCCGCCCCCGCTCGACGGCACGCTCGTGCGCATCGACATCGACCCGGACCAGATGTACGCGGGTGCGCCTGCGGACGTGGCGCTCGTCGGGGACGCGCGTGCCGTCCTGGACGCCCTGCTGCCCGAAGTCACGGGCCACGCGCGCGTGGCGGACGAGATCCCCGTCCTCCGGGCGGCGCGCGACGCCGAGACCGCGGCACGCGACGCGCGCTGGATCCCGTATCTGAAGGCGATGCGCTCTGTGCTCGCCGAGGACGCGATCGTCACCTCGGACAGCGCCCAGTGCTGCTACTACGGCGCGCTCCCTCACTTCCCGCTCGGCCCCGAGGGCCGCTACCTCCACCCGACCGGATTCGGCACCCTCGGCTACGCCCTGCCCGCCGCGATCGGCGCCAAGGTCGCGCGGCCCGACCGGCAGGTGATGGCGCTCGGCGGCGACGGCGGGCTGCAGTTCACCGTGCAGGAACTGGCCACCGCGGTGCAGCTCCGACTCCCGTTGCCCATAGTGGTGTTCGACAACGGCGGCTACGGCGAGATCCGCGCCGAGATGGCGGCGCGCGGCGACACCCCCACCGCGGTGGACCTGCCGCCGGTCGACCTGCCGGCCCTGGCGCGCGCGTACGGCGGGCACGGCACGCGCGCGTGCGGTCCCGAGGAGCTCCGCCGCGCCCTCACCGAGGCCATGGACACGCCCGGTCCCACCCTGATCGTCATCCCTGAGGAGACCTCATGACCGCCGCCCCCCTGATGTCGCTCACCTGGACCGACCATCTCACCGGCCGCCAGGGCTTCCTGGTCGTCGACCGGCTGGTGCGCGGCGTCTCCAGCGGCGGGCTGCGCATGCGCGCGGGCTGCACGCTCGACGAGGTGGCCGGGCTCGCCCGCGGGATGACCATGAAGGAGGCGCTGCACTACAACCCCGAGGGCCGCTACGTCCCCCTGGGAGGCGCCAAGGGCGGCATCGACTGCGACCCCCAGGACCCGGGCGCGTACGAGCTGTTGGTGCGGTATGTGAGGGCCATGAAGCCGTACGTCGAAAGCTTCTGGACCACCGGTGAGGACCTCGGTCTGACCCAGGACCTGGTGGACCGGGCGGCGGCCGAGGCGGGCCTGGTGTCGTCCATCCAGGCCGTGTATCCGCTGCTCGACGACGAGGCGACGGCCCGGCGGCGGCTCGCGGACGCGTTCGCGGTCGACGTGGACGGCATCGGGCTCGACGAACTGGTCGGCGGCTGCGGGGTCGCCGAGTCCGCACTGGCGGCCCTGGACCGGGCGGGCGTGCCGCATGCGGGAACCCGGGTCGCCGTGCAGGGCCTGGGCACCATGGGCGGGGCCACGGCGCGCTTCCTCGCGCGCGCGGGGCTCACCGTCGTGGCTGTCGCCGACATCAAGGGCACCATCGCCAATCCGGCGGGCCTGGACGTCGAGGCGCTGCTCGCCGCGCGGGACGCGTACGGCACCGTGGACCGCGCGGTCCTGCGCCCCGGCGACCGTGAACTGCCGGGCGACGCCTGGCTGTCGGCCGAAGCGGAGGTGCTGGTGCCGGCGGCCGTGTCGTACGCGATCGACACGACGAACCAGGAGCGGATCACCGCCCGCTGGATCGTCGAGGCGGCCAACATGCCCGTACTGCCCGATGCTGAGGAGCTGTTGGCCGCGCGCGGGGTGACCGTGCTGCCGGACGTGGTGGTCAACTCCGGTACGAACGCCTGGTGGTGGTGGACCCTGTTCGGCGACATCGGCCCGTACGCGGACGAGGCGTTCGCGCACACCCGCCGTTCGATGCGCGCCCTGACCGAGCAGATGCTGGCCCGCGCGGAGGCCGACGGGACGACCCCGCGAGCGGCCGCGCACGCGATCGTCGCGGACCGACTGCCGGTGATCGCCGAGCGGTTCGGGTGGTATCGGTGACGGCGGCGATGGAGCCGCCATACCCTGCCGGGAATTGAGACGGGAAGCCGGCGGCGGGAGGGTCGAGGGCATACGCAGCTCACCCCACCTGAGGAGTGCCATGCCCGCCGTCGACGCGCAGGACCTGGTCGAGCGCTACATAGGGCTCTGGAACGAACCCGACCCGGAGATCCGTCGCAAGACCGTGCACGATCTGTGGACCGAGGAGGGTCGGCACTTCCTCCTGCCGCCCCAGCAGATGCATGAGCAGGCGGTGGGCCTCGGCTTCACCACCGCCGCCCTGGAGGCCCGCGGCCACGACGAGCTCCACGCGCGCGTGTCGCGCGCCTACGAGGAGTTCGTCGCGCCGGGAACGTACGTCTTCCGCGTCCAGGAGGCCGCCCGGCACCTGCGGGACGTGATCACGTTCCGCTGGGAGGCCTTTCACACCGGGGAAGGTCAAGTGACCGGCGGTGGCCGGGACTTCCTGGTCCTGGACGGGGACGGCCGCATCAGGTTCGACTACCAGTTCCCGGACTGACCCCGCCTCTGGATAGGGTCGGGCACCGTGACCGTTCGACTGTGTTGTCTGCTGTGGGCCCGACCCGGTGCCGCCGAGGCGCTGGCCGCGTACGAGGACAAGGTGCTGGCCCTGCTGGGCGAGCACGACGGGCGGCTGCTGCAGCGCGCCCGCACCGACGGTGACGACGGCCGGCCGGACGAGATCCAGCTGATCGAGTTCGCCTCGCAGGCCGGCTACGACGGGTTCATGGCCGACGAGCGCCGTACCGCCCTGGCGGGCGAGCGCGAGGCGGCCGTGGCGCGGACGGACCTGTACCCCGTGGAACTCGTCGGGCAGTGACCTCGCCCGGCACCGTCGGCGGCGACGGAATAGGGTGACCGCGTGGCGAGAGTGCGGTTGAGCGTGGCCGAGCGGCGCGAGGAGCTGTTGCGGGCCTCCATCGAGCAGATCGAGGCGCGGGGCGTGGCGGCGGTCAGGATCGCCGATGTGGCCTCGGCGCTCGGCGTGAGCAATGCGCTGGTGCTGTACCACTTCTCGACGAAGGAGAAGCTGGTCGCCGCAGCGTTCACCTACGCGGCCGAGGGTGACCTCGCGCATCTGCGCAAGCTGCTGGGCCGCCGCACCACGGCGCTACGACGGCTGCGCTCGGCCGTGCGCTGGTACGCGCCGACCGGCCAGGCCAAGGGCTGGCGGCTGTGGATCGAGGGTTGGGCGGCGGCGCTGCGCGAACCGGCGCTGCAGGAGGTCACGCGCGACCTCGACAAGCAGTGGAAGGCGGCGCTCGCCGAGGTCATCGCGGAGGGCGTGGCCGCCGGCGAGTTCCGCTGCCCGGACCCGCACGGCACGGCCCTGCGTCTGACGGCCCTGCTGGACGGGCTCGCGGTGCAGCTGACGTCGTACGCGGGCGCGGTGTCGCGGGCGCGGGCCCAGGAGTGGGTGGACGAGGCGCTGGCACGCGAACTGGGGCTGGAGCGGGCCGCGTTGACGGCGTCGGAGCGCGCAGAACCCGCGTCCGAAACCTCCTGACCGCGGGGCCTCAGAGCAGGACCGGGCCGTCGGATCCGGCCCGGCTTTCAGAGAGCAGGCCCAGGCTTTCAGAGGGGTGCGCCGCCGAACCCGATCTCATTTCCGTCCGGATCCCGATAGGTGACCTTGCGTACGCCGTTCGCGTACGTCTCTCGACCCGTGGGCCTCAGACCTCGGTCGACGATCTGCGCGACCCGCGCGTCGAGGTCGTCGACGAAGACGGTGTGCAGGGCGTGACCGCCGTGGCCGGGCCGGTGCTCGATGTACACGTACCGGTGCTCGGCAAGCTCCCACACGGCCTCCTTGTCGTTCGGGAAGAACGTCGCGGGGCCACCGAGCAGCCGCTCGTACCAGGTCAGTGCCGCTTCGTAGTCGTTGACGGGGATGCCTGCGAAGAGGACGACGGCCATGACGACATGGTAGGTCCGGCGATTCCGTGCGCTCAGCCCGACGGGCCGAGCCGCTGGAAGTCGGCCCGGCCCGTCGCGGTCCGCGTGGGCGTCGGTTCAGGCCACCGAGGCGATCCGCATCTTGATGTCGTCCGGGGACAGCGCGCCCTTCGCCGTGACGTGGTCGCCGGACGACTCGCCGCGCAGCCGGCGGCCGATCCACGGCACCAGGTACTCGCGCGCCCAGTGCACGTCGTCCCGCCGGACCTCGAGGGTGCCGCGCGGCGGGAGCGGCGGCCAGGGCTGGTCCGGGTCGGCCGGCACCTCCAGGCCGAGGACCTGTCCGGCCCGCAGCGCCACGCGCGTGTGCCCCTCGGGGGAGAGATGGAGGCGGTCGTCGTCCCAGGCCCTGCGGTCCTGGACGGTCTTCAGGGACCACAGGTCGAGCACGGGACAGCCGTACCGGTCGGCGATGGCCCGTACATGGCCGTTGTAGGTGGCGATCTTGCCGCGCAGATGCTTGAGCACGGGCACGCCACGGGTGTCGAAGCCGGTCGTCACCATGACGGTGCCGACGGCCTCGGTGAGCCGGACGATGGCCCGCTCGAAGCGCTCGGCGACCTCGTCGGGGTCGGTACCGGGCCGGATGATGTCGTTGCCGCCGGCGCAGAAGGAGACCAGGTCCGGCGCGAGTTCGACGGCCTGCGCGAGCTGGTCCTCCACGATCTGGTCGAGCAGCTTGCCGCGCACGGCGAGGTTCGTGTAGGTGAAGTCGCCCTCGGGCCGCCGGTCCGCGAGCAGTACCGCGAACCGGTCGGCCCAGCCGACGAACGCCCCGTCGGGGCCGGGGTCGCCGACGCCCTCGGTGAAGCTGTCCCCCACCGCAACGTACGACCCGATCACTGATCTGCTGTCACTCTTCGAATCGTCTGCCACGTCGGCCATGATTCACCTTCGAATGTGACCTACGCGACCGTAATAAAGGGGTGACGGACGGTGAGATAAACCACGTCCAAAGTGTTCACCAAGGCCGGAATAACCCTCTGATCAGGGATGTTGACGGGTCAATCGCCAGACCCTGAAGTCGCTGATCCGGAAGTGGCTCCAGGTGGTCCGAAAGGCGAAATGCCCACTGGTGTACGGCTCCGGGTCGCTGTAGTCGAAGACGAGCCGTCCGTTGTTCCACCAGCGGACCGTCGATCCGTCGGAGAGGATCCGGACCCGGTTGGGCTGGTTCGCGACCAGCAGCGGCTCCGTGTAGTCGTAGACGAGCGGCCGCACCCCGGCCTCGCCGACGTAACGGCGCAGGCGGGTCGTGGTGTTCGTGTTGGCGCCGTAGCCGACGTAGTACGTCTTGAGGTAGTCGTACTCGGCCAGCGCCCCGCCGCGCTGCGTGGCGAAGAGGTCGTCCGGGGAGCGGACGTCGGTGGCGTTCCAGAAGTTGTTGAGGTCGGAGACACGGTCGTTGACCCCGCCCTCCGAGACGGCCGTGGCGGTGTACTCGATGACGTACGGCCCTTCGAGGCGCTGCTTGAACCAGACGGTCGCCCCGGCGGGTACGTCCACCTCCAGGACCCCGCAGGAGGCGGTGACGGTGCCGCCCTTCTCCAGTTCCACGGCCCACTTGTCGAGGCCGCGGCGGAAGTCGTCATGGGCGACGAGGCGGCCGCGGTGCCGGGGCGCGGCGCTCGCGGTCCCGGCGGGGGCGAGGGCAGCCAGGGTGGCGCCGGCGGCCAGGGCTCCGAAGGTTCTGCGCGTGGTCGGGCGTGAACTGACGGTCACTGGTGCTCCTTTGCGATGAGGACAAGCAGACGGTCGGCCACCTTGCGATGGCCCTGGGCGCTGGGGTGGACGGTGCCGTTGAAGTCACCGTCCGAGGGAGAGCCAGTCGGTTGTGCCGACGAACTCCGCGCCGCAATCGGCCGGTTCGGCCACCACGGCCGCGATGCCGTCGGCGTGCGCGCCGTTGAAGGGACGCGGCGCGAGGATGCGAGTGTGCGGAGCGGCCGCCCGCAACCGGTCGAGGAGGGCGCGGTAGGCGGCTCGGAACTCCGCTGCTCCGGTATGACGAACACGCCGCCACCCGAGTCGGCGAACCGTATGTGCCGGTCGTACGGCTGGTCGGAGGGCGGCACCGTGCAGCGGATGCCGAGGCCGCGCAGGAAGCCGCCCCGGTCGGCACCGGGCTTCTGCTCGCCGTCCCCGACGAAGGTGTGCACCAGACCGAAGGACTCGGCGCCGGCGAAGAAGACGAAGCGGAGCGTGTACGGCAGCCAGGCGCGCCCGCCGCGGCGGTGCCGGCCCTCGACGCGGACCACGGCCCGCACCGGACCGTCCTGCTCCACCTCGACCTTCTCGACACGACCGGCCGACTGCTCGACGTCCGCGCCCTCACGCACGGACTCCTGCCGTACGGCGACCAGTTGACCGTCCCGCCCGATCTCGGCCGACCCGCGCCGCACGCTGCGCACGGCCGTGTCGGAGCCCTTCGCGCCGAACACGGCGGTGATGACGCCGATGGACACCTCGACCCGTCCGGCGGAGCGGCTGACGGTCACCTTCTGCGCGCGTGCGGCGCGAGTTCCGGCCGTGAGCCGGTACGCCGATGCCTTCGGTGCGTCTCGGGCGATCGCGTGCGCGGTCCACTTGATCGAGCCGTCGGGCCAGTAGCCGGAGGCCCAGGTCTGTACGGGGACATCGGCGCCGTCCGCGGTCGCGAGCCGGAACGTCTGCTCCGGCCGGTGAGCACCGAGCGCCCAGGGCACGCCCCAGGTGGCACCGCCGTGCACGTCGGGGGCCTGGCCCTCCAGCCAGTGCAGTTCGGTGTCGTCGCCGTCCGCCGCGGCGGTGCAGGACACGGCCCAGGAGAACTGGGCGACGGCGGCCGCGGCTGCGGCGCCCTTGATGACGGTGCGTCGGTCGACGCCGGGCAGGGGGACCTCCGTGGGCCTCGAAGGGCGGTAGCAAGCGCTTGCATCGCTACGGAGATCACTCTGTCCCCACTTTCCCCTCACTGTCGACAGCCCTGCACCACCCGCCACAGGACCGCAATGAAACGATCATGGCTCCGCAAAGCCGAACACACCGAAGGCCGGACCCGGGGATCGGGGTCCGGCCTTCGGCGGCGTGTCAGGCGATCGGTCGGCGGGGGGTCAGCCGACTCCGACGCCCTTCGAGCGGAGGTAGGCGACCGGGTCCACGTCGGAGCCGTAGTTCGGCGTGGTCCTGATCTCGAAGTGCAGGTGCGGTCCGGTCACGTTGCCGGTCGCTCCGGAGAGGCCGATCTGCTGGCCCTCGGTCACGGTCTGGCCTGCCGAGACGGAGAGCTGGGACAGGTGGCCGTACTGCGCGTAGTAGCCGTCGGCGAGCTTGATGACGACCTGGTTGCCGTACGCGCCGCCCCAGCCCGCGGAGACGACGGTGCCCGCACCCACGGCTTTGAGGGAGGTGCCGGTCGGGACGACGAAGTCGACGCCCGTGTGGTACCCGCTGGACCACATGCTGCCGGCCACGTGGTAGCCCGTGCCGACGGCGGCACCGGCGACCGGGAGCGTGAACCCGCTTGCCGTCTTGGTGGTTTCGGCGGCCTGCGTGGCGGTCTTCTTCGAGGAGGAAGAGGACTTCGCCGAAGAGCCCCTCGGCGAAGAGGCCTTGGACGGGGCGGAGGACGAGGACTTGGTGGTGCTCGTCGCGGCCTTATTGCCGATCGTGAGCTTCAGACCCGGGTGAATCAACGAGGGGTCGTCGCCGACGGCCCGGCGGTTGTCCGAGTAGAGCTTCTTCCAGCCGCCGGCGACGTGCTGCTCGTCGGCGATCTTCGCGAGATAGTCACCGGCCCGGACCGAATAGGTCCGCACACCCGCGTTGGCGGCGGTCTTCTTCTTGGCCGCCTTCTTCTCGGCGGCCGGAAGGGACTGGACGGTCTTTTCCGAAACCGACTGGGAAGCGGACTGCGGGGTGGCGGCATGGGCCCCGGCGGCGCCCATGAGCGGAAGGGCGAGAGCTGCGCCACCGGTTCCGGCGACGGCAATGGAGCGAGTGAAACGCTGGTACTTCGGGCGGCGGTGCTTACCCTTCGCGGGCATGGCGAATTCCTCTCCGGCGCCTACGAGGTGAGCTGTCGGGTGCGGACTGGAGATGTCCGGCCGCGTTTTGGACGCGACTTAACCCCTAGCCGTTCCGGAGACCGGAACAGGCGGTTGTACCTGTGGGTCCCCCGCTCCTGCCGTTCACGGGTGAGTTGTGCGGGCACCGGGCGGCGGCAGGATTGGGCGTCCGTCCGGATTGGTGGCGAACGTAAGCGACCGGGACGCAAAGGGACAAGTGACGGTTCCCTGGGAATGGGATTCTGTTGATCCCTTGTGGGAATTCGCGGTCACCCAGCGTGAATTACGGGATCACCTCTTTACCCAAACCCCCATGTAAAGCACGTGAATTACGTGAGCATGACGGGCCACGCACGGTCACGAATATGACGCTCCTCACGTGACACTGCTCCACCACACCTCATTCCAGAGCGAGTTGGAATGAAGGATGATGAAGCAGAATCAAGGCACCAATTCGGACAGATAGCTCAGATGCGACGCAGTCGGAAGATCGCCGCATCAAGGTCGCCACGCAATCCGGTACGAAGCCCGTGATGCAGCAATACGCCACCTCTGTGAACTTCGCCCGTTTCGAGGCATTCGTACGATGCTGTCGGGTCGAGGCCGCGCAGCCGCAGGGCCGGTACAGGCTCCCCGTAGCTCTGCGCCTGGAGCCAGGCAAGGACAACCGCCTCGTCCCCGCGCACGTACTGCACCGCGCTGAGCCCACCGGTCGGGGGCCGGAGCCGATGGAGGTCGCCGTGCTGCACAAGGGGCCGGATCTCCTTGTAGAGCGTCACCCACTCCCGGGCCTCGGCAAGCTCCTCCTCGGTCCACTGAGTGAGGTCCCCGCCGACCCCGAGTACGCCCGCCATGGCGCTCACGAACCGGAAGCGCAGCGAGCTGACCCGCCCGTTGAGCTGGGTGTTCGGGCTGTCGGTGACCCAGGCGGCCATCACGCGCGCGGGGTGGATCTGGCTGAAGCCGTGCTGGATGGCGAGACGGTCGAGCGGATCGGTGTTGTCGGAGGTCCACACCTGGTCCGTACGGCTCATGATCCCGAAATCGATCCGGCCGCCACCGCCCGAGCAGGACTCGAAGGCGACGTCGGGGTGGGCCGCCCGCAGTCGGTCCAACAGCGTGTACAGGGCGCGGACATGATCCACCCAGAGCCGCTGCGGGTAGGGCTCGCCCGGCCAGCCCGCGTCGGTGAAGCAGCGGTTGAAGTCCCACTTCACATAGTCGATCGGGGCGCCGGACAGCAGCCCGTCGAGCCGCTCCCACAGGTACTCCTGGACATCCTCCCGGGCCAGGTTCAGTACAAGCTGATTGCGGAATTCCGTCCGCTTTCGTCCCGGTTGGAACTGCACCCAGTCGGGGTGTGCGCGGTAGAGGTCGCTGTCCGGATTGATCATCTCGGGTTCGACCCAGATGCCGAACTGCATGCCGAGGGCGTGCACATAGTCGGCGAGCGGCTTGAGGCCGTTCGGGAACCGGTCCCGGTTGGGCGTCCAGTCGCCGAGTCCGGCGCGGTCGCTGACGCGCTTGCCGAACCAGCCGTCGTCGACGACGAACAGCTCGACACCGATCGCCGCGGCCCGCCGGGCAAGGGTTCCCTGCTGCTCCTCGGAGATGTCGAACTCCGTGGCCTCCCAGGAGTTGAACAGCACGGGCCGGTCCCGGTCGGCGTCCGGGATGACGTACGCGCGCTGGTACGCGTGCCAGGCACGGCTCGCACCGCCGAAGCCGCCGTCGCTCCACAGGCCGGCGAAGACGGGGGACGTGTACGACTCCCCCGCCTCCAGGCGCAGCAGCCCGGAGTCGTCGTAGCCGGCGCCGCCGGTGATCTGCACGCGCGCGTCCGGGAGTTGCGCCACCGCGATCCGCCAGGAACCGGACCAGCCGAGGGCGCAGCCGTAGACCTCGCCGCGCTCCTCGGTCGCGTCGGTGTCGAGCGCCACCCAGGGCAGGTGCTGGTGCCCGGTGTGCCCGCGGCGGCTGCCGATGACCTTCTCACCGTAGGTGAGGAGAGAGCCGGTCAGCCGGGACTCCGCGGCCCACCGCCCATGCAGCTGGGACAGCCGCCAGCCCTCCCGATCGGGCAGGGTCCAGGTCGCGGGGTCGGCCCGCAGCAGCTCCAGGGCGGGCCCGTCGTTGTCGAGGGTCACCCATCGCTCCAGGACGTCCTGCCGCATCCGGTAGTGCAACGTGATCGCGAGCCCGCCGTCCCGGAAGCGGAGCCGCAGATGGTCGCCCTCCGCCTCGTACGCCTCGAAGCGCCACTCGGTGCCGCGGCGCTCGTCGGTGCGCACGGACAGGGCGGGCCGTACGAAGCGGGGGCCGCCCTCGACCGGGTACTCCTCGCGCCCGTCGAGCCGGGACTCGAAGGGCCAGTAGTCGGGCAGCGGCCGGACGGCGAGGGCCTCGGCGTCGGCGAGCGCGATCCGGGGACCCCAGTGCAGGTGCAGCAGCTCGTCGTCCTCGGTGAGATGGACGGCGTAACCACTGGCCGGCCCGGTGAGAAGCCATGTACGGCCGTTGTCGGCGATCTCCAGCATCGAGCCCTCACATATCCGAACAGGTGCGATCAATCGCCAACATCATCAAGGGCCATGGGGCCCGGTCGCAACGCCTGTGGACAACTCATTGCCTCAAGAACCCATGTCGTATCGTCGGGAGAGCCCGTCGACGAGCCGCGCCGGCGGGGCGGACTGTGAGGAGCCCCCGTGACGCAGCAGATTCCGTCGACCGAGCCCGAGCTTGCCGGAGTCCGCAACTTCCGTGATGTGGGCGGACTTCCGACCGTGGACGGACGGCGGGTGCGGTACGGAGTGCTGTTCCGCAGCGGCCACCTCGCGCACGCGACCGAGGAGGACGCGGAGTTCCTCGCCTCGCTGGGGCTGCACACGATCTTCGACTTCCGGAACGCGGCGGACCAGAAGCTGGAGGGCGCGGACGTCGAGCTGCCGGGAGTGCGCAATGTGAACCTGCCGCTGACCGACCCGGCGGAGGGCTCCGAGTTCTGGAAGATGGTCCGGGACGGCGAGATCGACCAGCTGCGGGAGATCCTCGGCGACGGCAAGGGGGCGAACCGCATGATCGGTTCGTACCGGACGATCATCAAGGAGCGCACCGGCGTGCACGCGCGCGTGCTGCGCTCGCTCGCCGAGGACAGCGTGCCCGCGCTGATGCACTGCGCGGCCGGCAAGGACCGTGCGGGCCTGTCCATAGCAGTGACGCTGCTCGCCCTGGGTGTCGAGCGCGAGGCGATCGTCGCCGACTACATGGAGTCGAACGCGAAGCACCGCCGCTACAAGGTGCGCCGCAGCAGTTCCTCCCCCGAGGCCTACTCCCCCGAGGTCATGGAGCTGCTCAGCCCCTTCTTCGAGGCGCGTGCCGAGTACATGGCGGCGGCCTTCGAGACCATCGAGGAGACGTGGGGCAGCGTGGACGCCTACCTGGAGCAGGGCCTCGGGGTCACGCCGGAGCTTCGCGAGCAACTGCGGGAGCGGCTGCTCGACTGACCCGGAGGGTCACTTCGCGCCCACCTCGAACAGCAGGTAGACGAAGGCCGCGAACAGGTGGCCGACGGCGATGTAGATGATCAGGCGCACCCACAGGGCGCGGGGGAACTTCTCCTCCATGTTGCTGTTGCTCATGGTGTGTCTCCAGTGGTGGGGCCCAGGCACAGCGTGGCCGTGGGGCTCTGCAGCAGGGTGTGTACGAAGAGGAGCTCGACCCCGTCCGCGTCCTGCGCGGCGAGGCGGTGCGGGGTCAGCGAGTCGAAGTGTGCGCTGTCGCCCGGGGCAAGCAGATGCGTCGTGTCGCCGAGGCGCAGCCGCAGCCGCCCGGTGAGGACGTACAGCCACTCCTCACCGGGGTGCACACGCACGATGTCGCCCTGGGAGCCGTGCGGCACCTGGACCCGCAGGGCCTGCATACCGCGGCCGGGCGACCCGGCCTGCCAGTAGGTCCAGCCGCCGGCCGCCGTCGGTTCCATGTCCTCGGCCCGCAGCACGGCGTCCCGGTCGGCGACCGTCTCGCCGAGCAGCTCCGAGACGGTCGTACCGTAGATACGGGCCAGCGCGAGCAGCATCGGCAGCGAAGGCTGGCGCTGCCCGGTCTCCAGCCGGGAGAGGTGGGCCGGTGACAGCCCGGCGGCACGGGCCGCGGCCTCCAGCGTGAGGGAGGCGCGGCGACGCAGCGCGCGAAGCTGTGGGGCGACCACGGGCAGCTCCGCTTCGGCTTCCGAAGAGCTCATGCCTCCATTCAGCCCGATTCTTGCCTCTGCGGCAAATTTCTTGCCTCAGAGGCAAAACCCCGTCCGAGGCCGCTACCGGTTGGCGACCGCCTGCTTCACCAGCGTCTTGCTGAAGTCCCACATCAGCCCGCCACCGCTGTGCGCGTCGTCCATCACGGCCGTGAAGGCGTCGACGAACCGGTCCACGTCCTGCTCGCCGATGATCAGCGGCGGAATCAGCTTGATCACCTCGAGGTGGTCGCCGGAGACCTGGGTCAGGATCCGGTGCCGCTGCAGCAGCGGTACGACGACCATCTGGGCGAACAGCCCCTTGCGCGCGGCCTGCAGCATGGTCCAACGGCTGCGCAGCTTCAGCGACTTGGGCCTGCCGAACTCGATGCCGATCATCAGGCCCCGGCCGCGTACGTCGGCGAGCAGCTCGTACTTGTCGATCAGAGCGGCGAGCCGGGACTTCAACTGCTCACCGGTGGCACGGGCATTGGCGACGATCTGCTCGTTCTCCATGACCGACAGCACGGCGAGGCCCGCCGCCATGGCCTGGGCGTTGGACCCGAAGCTCGCCGAGTGCACGAGCACCCGGTCCATCGACGAGTAGACCTTCTTGAAGATCCAGTCCTTGCCGAGCGTGGCACCGACGGGCACATAGCCGCCGGAGAGCGCCTTCGCCACGCACACCAGGTCGGGCTCGACACCCTCCTCGTGCTGGTAGGCGTAGAAGTCGCCGGTCCTGCCCAGCCCCGTCTGCACCTCGTCCGCGATGAGCAGCGCCTTGTGCTTGCGCAGCAGCTCCTGGCCGGCGCGCAAGTAGCCGGGCGGGGCCTCGTGGACGCCCTTGCCCTGGATCGGCTCGACGATCAGGGCGGCGACGTCGCCCTTCTTCAACTCCCTTGCCAGGGCGTCGAGATCACCGAGCGCTACGGCCGTGTCGGGCAGCAGCGGGGCGAAGCCGTCCCGGAAGCCGGACTCGCCGTTGACCGACAGCGACCCGGTGGTCAGGCCGTGGAAGGCGTGGTCGCAGTACAGGATCCGCGGCTTCCCGGTGACGTACCGGGCGAACTTCAGCGCGGTCTCCACCGCCTCCGTACCGCTGTTGCCGAAGAACACGCGGTCCAGGTGCGGGCTGTGCGCAAGGAGCTGCTCGGCCAGCAGTCCGGGCAGCGGCTGGCAGTCGAAGCGGGTGAGGTCGGCGAGGCCGGCGTCGAGGACGTCGTGCAGCGCCTTGCGGACGACGGGGTGGTGGCGCCCCAGGCCCATCACCCCGAACCCGGCCAGCATGTCCAGGTAGTCGTTGCCGGCCGCGTCCCAGAA
Organism: Streptomyces sp. NPDC047043; assembly: GCF_040644055.1. Lineage (NCBI taxonomy): Bacteria > Bacillati > Actinomycetota > Actinomycetes > Kitasatosporales > Streptomycetaceae > Streptomyces > Streptomyces sp. NPDC047043. Next base: position 166,977 of record NZ_JBEYVO010000022.1, on the reverse strand, counting down.
GTGGGCGCCCTCGGCGCGCTCGTAGACCTTGTCGAAGCCGATGGTGTGCAGCATGCGCGGGAGCTGGTGGTTCAGGTACTTCCCGTGCAGCTCGTAGCGTTCGGCTCCGCGCTCGGCCATGAGTGCGCCGAGGTCGAACTCCTTGGTCATTCAGCGTTCTCCTTGACTGGCGCGGCCGCCTCACCGCTCTCGGCCGCCTCCTTGACGGCCAGGGTGTCCTCGGCCTCCTTGACGGCCAGGCTCGCGCTGATCCGCCCGGCGACCTCCACCGGCGTGAGCCCGATGTCGGCCAGCACCTCGCCGCGCTTGGCGTGCGCGAGGAACTGCTCCGGGATGCCGAACCGCCGTACGGGTACGTCGACTTCGGCATCGCCGAGGGCCAGCGCGACCGCCGCACCGACTCCCGACGCACGGCTGTTGTCCTCGACGACGGCCACCAGACGGTGTTCGGCTGCGAGGCCCGGGAGCGCCGGGTCGACGGGCTTGACCCAGCGCGGGTCGACGACCGTGCACGAGATCCCGCGCGCCTCCAGCAGCTCGGCGGCCTGCAGGCAGACGGGCGCCATCACGCCGACGGCGATGAGCAGCACGTCGGGCGCGTCCGGGCCGCGGTGCAGGACGTCGAGGCCGCCCACCCGGTCGATCGCCGGGATCTGCGGGCCGACCGACTCCTTCGGGAAGCGGACCAGCGTCGGCGCGTCGTCGACGGCGACGGCTTCGCGCAGCTGGGCGCGCAGCTGGTCCGCGTCGCGCGGTGCGGCGATCCTGAGCCCCGGCACCACCTGGAGGATCGACATGTCCCACATGCCGTTGTGGGAGGGCCCGTCCACGCCCGTGACGCCGGCCCGGTCCAGGACGAACGTGACCCCGCAGCGGTGCAGCGCCACGTCCATCAGGAGCTGGTCGAAGGCACGGTTGAGGAAGGTGGCGTAGACGGCGACGACGGGGTGCAGGCCGCCGGTCGCCAGGCCTGCCGCCGATACGGCGGCATGCTGCTCGGCGATGCCCACGTCCCACACCCGGTCCGGGAACCGCGCGGCGAACTTGCCGAGCCCCACCGGGTGCAGCATGGCCGCCGTGATCGCCACGACGTCCTCCCGCTCCTCCCCGATCGCGACGATCTCGTCGCCGAACACCGAGGTCCAGGAAGGGCCGTTGGAGGGCGCGAGGGGCTCACAGGTGAGCGGGTCCATCACGCCGACGGTGTGGAAGTGGTCCTCCTCGTGGGCGATGGCGGGCTCGTAGCCGCGGCCCTTCTCCGTCAGGCAGTGGATGAGCACCGGCCCGTGGAAGCGCTTCGCGCGCCTGAGCGCCGACTCGACGGCGCCGATGTCATGTCCGTCGATCGGGCCGACGTACTTCAGGCCCAGGTCCTCGAACATGCCCTGCGGTGCGAACGCGTCCTTGAAGCCCTTCTTGGCGCCGTGCAGCGACTCGTAGATGGTGTTGCCGACGACCGGCGTGCGCAGCAGCACGTCCTTGCCCCAGGCGAGCACCCTCTCGTAACTGTCGGTGGTGCGCAGGGTCGCCAGGTGGTTGGCGAGGCCGCCGATGGTCGGCGCGTAGGAGCGCTCGTTGTCGTTGACGACGATGATCAGCGGCCGGTCCTTGGCGGCCGCGATGTTGTTCAGCGCCTCCCAGGCCATGCCGCCGGTGAGCGCGCCGTCGCCGATGACCGCGACCACATGCCCCTTCTCGCCCTGCACCTGACGGGCCTTGGCAAGACCGTCGGCCCAGCCGAGCGCGGTGGAGGCGTGGCTGTTCTCGACGATGTCGTGCTCGGACTCCTCACGCGACGGGTAGCCGGACAGGCCGCCCTTTCCGCGCAGCTTGGAGAAGTCCTGACGCCCTGTCAGCAACTTGTGTACGTAGCTCTGATGGCCGGTGTCCCACACGAGGCGGTCGACGGGTGACTCGAAGACCCGGTGGAGCGCGATGGAGAGTTCCACCACCCCCAGGTTGGGCCCGAGGTGTCCGCCGGTCCTGGCCACCGCGTGCACCAGGAACTCCCTGATCTCTTCGGTCAGTTGACCGAGTTCCGCTTCGGACAGCGCCTTCAGGTCGCGTGGTCCCCGGATGTTCTCCAGAATCGTCACGCTCGGGCCCCCTTCGGTCCGTGCTGTTCAACTCACGGTGACGGCCGGCTCCCCCGACGCGACGCCGTCCTGTTCCATCTGTTCGGCGATCTTCATCGCCTCCTCGATGAGGGTCTCCACGATCTTCGACTCGGGCACGGTCTTGATGACCTCGCCCTTGACGAAGATCTGCCCCTTGCCGTTGCCGGAGGCGACCCCCAGGTCCGCCTCCCGTGCCTCGCCCGGGCCGTTGACCACACAGCCCATCACGGCTACCCGCAACGGGACTTCCATGCCCTCGAGGCCCGCCGTGACCTCGTCGGCCAGCTTGTAGACGTCGACCTGGGCGCGTCCACAGGAGGGGCAGGAGACGATCTCCAGGCGCCGCTGCCTGAGGTTCAGCGACTCCAGGATCTGGATGCCGACCTTGACCTCCTCGGCGGGCGGCGCGGACAGCGACACCCTGATCGTGTCGCCGATGCCCTGGCTCAGCAGTGCACCGAAGGCCACCGCCGACTTGATCGTGCCCTGGAACGCCGGGCCCGCCTCGGTCACGCCCAGGTGCAGCGGGTAGTCGCACTCCGCCGCGAGCTGCTTGTAGGCCTCGATCATCACGACCGGATCGTTGTGCTTCACCGAGATCTTGATGTCGCGGAAGTCGTGCTCCTCGAAGAGCGAGGCCTCCCACAGCGCGCTCTCCACGAGCGCCTCCGGAGTCGCCTTGCCGTGCTTCTGGAGCAGCCGCTTGTCGAGCGACCCCGCGTTGACCCCGATCCGGATCGGCGTGCCGTGATCCTTGGCGGCCCGCGCGATCTCCTTCACCTGGTCGTCGAACTTCTTGATGTTGCCCGGATTGACACGTACGGCCGCACACCCGGCCTCGATCGCCGCGAACACGTACTTCGGCTGGAAGTGGATGTCCGCGATCACCGGGATCTGCGACTTGCGGGCGATGGTGGCGAGTGCGTCCGCGTCGTCCTGCGTCGGACAGGCGACGCGGACGATCTGGCAGCCGGAAGCGGTGAGCTCCGCGATCTGCTGCAGGGTGGCGCCGATGTCGGACGTACGGGTCGTCGTCATCGACTGCACCGACACCGGTGCCCCGCCCCCGACCGCCACCGGCCCGACATGGATCTGCCGCGACACGCGCCGCTCGGCGATCGGCCGGGCCGGTACCTCGGGGACGCCCAAGGAGACGGCGGTCATCTCGTCACTCCCGGTTTCCGGAGACCGTCTCGCGCATCGCGCGCAGGGACTCCTTCAGGGACCCCATGGTGGCGAGGACGGCGGTGGGCTCGTAGCCGCAGTGCGCCATGCAGTTGGCGCAGCGCGGGTCCTTGCCGCGGCCGTACTTGTCCCAGTCGGTGTCCTCGATCAGCTCGCGGTACGTCGGCACGTACCCGTCGCTCATCAGGTAGCAGGGGCGCTGCCAGCCGAAGAGCGAGTAGTTCGGGATCGCCCAGGCGGTGCACGGGAAGTCGACCTTGCCCTCGAGGAAGTCGAGGAACAGCGGCGAGTGGTTCAGCCGCCAGCGACGGCGGTTGCCGCCCGCGAAGGCCTTCTTGAACAGCTCGCGGGTCTGCTCCACGCCCAGGAAGTGCTCCTGGTCGGGGGCCTTCTCGTAGGCGTAGGCGGGCGAGATCATCATCTCGTCGACCTTGAGGTCGTCGTTGAGGAAGTTGAGCACCTCGATGATGGTCTGTGGGGTGTCCGTGTTGAAGAAGGTCGAGTTGGTGGTGACCCGGAAGCCGCGCCGCTTGGCCTCCTTGATCGCCTCCACGGCCTCGTCGAACACGCCCTCCTTCGCCACCGACTCGTCGTGCCGCTCGCGCAGTCCGTCGATGTGCACGGCGAAGGCGAAGTACGGAGAGGGCTTGAACTTGTCGATCTTCTTGCGCAGCAGCATGGCGTTGGTGCAGAGGAAGACGTACTTCTTCTTCGCCACCAGCTGCCGCACGATCTCGTCGATCTGAGGGTGCATCAGGGGCTCGCCGCCCGCGATGGACACCATCGGAGCACCGGACTCCAGTACCGCTCCCACGGCCTGCGCGACCGGCATGCGCTGCTTGAGGACACCTGCCGGATGCTGGATCTTGCCGCAGCCCTCGCACTTCAGGTTGCATGCGAAGAGGGGTTCCAGCTCCACGATCAGCGGAAACTTGTCCCGCTTGCGGAGCTTCTGTTCAGCCAAGTACGTAGCGACCTTGATGGACTGACGCAGCGGCATGGCCATCTGGCTCACCTCCTGGGGAGCAGCAAAGAACGGTGCCATTCGAAGAAAGCTGGAAGAACGGCACGAAGGACGCGGAAAGCCGATATTCCACCGCGTACCGTGCCGATTCGAACAAGTTCATGTTCAGGAGCGTCCACGACCACTCGTACGGCCGCAACCGGGCGCTCGCCCGTCTGCACGGCGCTGAGGAGCGTCGCGGCAGATTCCATGTCGACCGCGATCGCGCCGGTCGCGAGCAGATCGGACCGTTCGTGACCACGGACGACGTGATCGGAGCCGGTGAGCGGTCCGGTGTGGACGGTGCGCCCGGGCACGGCCCGCGCCAGCTCCTTGACGAGTAGGTCGGTCCCCAGACAGGGAACGGTTCCGTCCGGATCCCTGGTCTCCTCGGCGACGACCAGATCACCGGGGTGCATGCCGGGGGCGAGCCCCGCGCAGAAGCCCGTGGCCAGCACGGCGGCCTCGCTGAGCGCCGGGTCGGCCAGCACCCGGGCGACGGACCGCTCGGCTGCCTTCGGCCCCATACCGGTCCGCAGGACGGTGACCGGCCCGTCGGCACCGCTGCGGTCGCCGCTGCGCAGGGCGAGCTGCTCGATGCCGAGCGCACAGGCGATCAGCAGCGGGGCCGGGGCGGGCTGGGTGCTCATCAGCCCCCCTTGCCGACGGGTTTCGCGGCGAACGGCTCTCCGTGCACGTACCGCCCGAGCGCGGTGAGCGGGAAGACCTGCCGGTAGAGGTGGTAGTTGATCGAGAAGTCCCAGGGGAAGCCGGTCCCGGTGAAGTACGGCTCGTCCCATGAGCCGTCCTCCTGCTGGGTGGCCGCGAGCCACTCGACGCCTCGCTCGACGGCCTTGGAGTCCTTCTCCCCCGCGGCCAGCAGTGCCATCAGCGCCCACGCGGTCTGCGAGGCGGTGGAGGCGCCCTTGCCGCTCCACTCCTTGACGTACTTGTAGGAGCGCAGGTCCTCGCCCCAGCCGCCGTCGTCGTTCTGGACGGACTCCAGCCAGGAAACGGCACGCCGGATCGCGGGGTGCGAGCCGGGGAATCCGGCCGCGACGAGGGCGGGTACGACGGATCCGGTGCCGTAGACGTAGTTGACGCCCCAGCGCCCGAACCACGAGCCGTCCGGCTCCTGCTCGGCGAGCAGCCACTCGATGCCGCGCCGGGTGCGCGGGTCGTGCGAGAGGCCCTCGACGGCCAGCATCTCCACCACGTGGGCGGTCACGTCGGCGGACGGCGGGTCGATGACCTCGCCGAAGTCGCAGAACGGCAGCCGGTTGGGGAAGGGGCTGGTGTTGTCGACGTCGAAGGCGCCCCAGGCCCCGTTCTTCGACTGCATCCCGAGGTTCCAGCGCATCCCGCGCCCGATCGCCTTTTCCACCCGCTCCGGGTCGTGGTGCCGGACCCGGCGCAGCGCGAGGATCACCTCGGCGGTGTCGTCGATGTCGGGGTAGTTGTCGTTGTGGAACTCGAACGCCCAGCCGCCGGGAGGCAGCCCGGGCCGCTTCACGGCCCAGTCGCCGGGCCGGACGATCTCCTCGCCGAGCATCCAGTCCGCCGCCTTGACGAGCTGCGGATGATCGGCGGGCACGCCCGCGTCGACGAGCGCGATGGTCGCCAGACAGGTGTCCCACACGGGCGACTGGCAGGCCTCGATCATCCGGGCCCCGTCCGCGCGCCACACGGCGAAACGGTCCAGCGAGGCCAACCCCTCACGCATCACGGGGTGTTCGAGGTCGTAGCCCAGCAGATACAGCGCGATCACCGAGTACACGGCCGGCGGCTGGATACCGCCCCAGCAGCCGTCGTTCTCCTGCCGCTCGATGATCCAGCGGGCCGCGGAGTTCATGGCCGCCTTGCGCAGTCGGCGCGGCACGACCTTGCGCAGCTGGTGCAGGCCCTTGTCGAGGCGCTGGAACGCGCCGTCCCAACTCGCCACCGGGGCAAGGGGCTTGGGCGGGTTCGGGTTGCTCGGGTCGGTGTGCAGCTCGTCGAGCGGGAAGGGCGCGGGCCGCACCGGCCGCTTCGCGGACACGATCGTCAGGGGGACGATCGTCTGCCGGGCCCAGCACCCGAAGTCGTAGATGTTGAGCGGTACCCACTTGGGGAAGTAGATGAGTTCCGGCGGGAGTTCGGGCAGGTCCTCCCACTTCCACCAGCCGAACAGCGCGAGCCAGATCCGGGTGAAGACTCGCGCCGCGGCGATGCCGCCCCGCTCACGGATCCAGGCGGAGGCCTTCGCCATGTGCGGTGCGTCCGGCTCGTGGCCGGCCAGCCGGAGTGCGACGTACGCCTCGATGGTGGTGGAGAGTTCGCCCGGCCCGCCGTAGAAGCTGGCCCAGGCGCCGTCCTCGCGCTGCTCGCCGCGGATGAACAGGGCGGCGGCGTGCGCGGTGGCCTCGTCGAGGATGCCCAGAAACTGCCGTAGAAGAAGATCCTCGGCGTCCATGGTCACATTGGTCTCGAGGTCGCCCTTCCACCAGCCCTGGGCGTCCTGCTGGGACAGCAGGAAGTCGGTGGAGCGTTGTACGGCGCGTACGGCGGCATCGCGGACCCCCGCCGCCACAGGGCTCGTGCTGTCGGTTTCGCTGGCCGCGGCAGCTCGGGGCGGGAGAGCCCCGGTGCTTCCGTCGGTCGTCGCTGTCATGGCTTCCCCTTCGTGCAGTCGTGCGAGTCGTGCTGCTGTGGGTCCGCCGTCGGCCGGTGCTCTGCTGGTGCCCGGGGCACCGGCCGGCGACTACGCGAGGGTTCTTCGACCGATAGTGATCATCTCTTTCGTACGACGACGAAGTCGGCGAGCTCCGCGAACTGGGCCCGCACCCGGTCGGGCATGTCGATGGCGTCCAGGGCTTCGATGGCGATGGTGTGCTGACGACGCGCCTCTTCGGCGGTCCATTCGCGGCCGCCCGCCTTCTCGATCAGGGCGGCGCGGGCCGCGAACTCCTCCTCGGAGAAGTTCTGGAAGTCGCTGCTCTTGGCGTCGGCGGCGAGGAGCTCGCCCAGCCGCTCGGCGGCGGGACCCTCCGCCGCGAGCGCGGCCACCACCGGCAGGGACTTCTTGCGCTGGCGCAGATCGCTCCAGGTCTGCTTGCCGGTGGAGACCGGGTCGCCCCAGATCCCGAGCAGGTCGTCGACGGCCTGGAAGGCCAGGCCCAGGTGGTAGCCGTACTTCTCCAGGGTGTCGGCGGTGCGGTCGTCCGCGCCGCCGAGCACCGCGCCGATGGAGCTGGCGCAGGCGAGCAGGGCGCCGGTCTTGTTCCCCTCCATCTCCAGGCACTCCTCGACGCTGACGCGGTCGCGGTGCTCGTAGGAGATGTCCTGCGCCTGGCCGTCGATCAGGGCGCGGGTGGCGGTCGTGAGACGGCGGGTGGCACGGCCGGCCTCGACCGTGCCGAGCTCCAGCAGGATCTCGTTGGCGAGGGCGAACAGGGCGTCGCCGACGAGGATCGCCTGGGCGGGGCCGTGCACCTTCCAGACGGTGTCGCGGTGGCGGCGCTGTTCGTCGCCGTCCATCAGGTCGTCGTGCAGGAGGGAGAAGTTGTGGACGAGTTCGACGGCCACGGCGCCGGGGATGCCGACCTCGGGCGCGGCGCCGGTGACCTCGGCCGAGAGCACCGCGAGGGCGGGGCGCACGGCCTTGCCGCCGTCCCCGTCCGCGGGGTTGCCGTCGGCGTCGATCCAGCCGAAGTGGTAGGCGGAAACGGTGTCCATGGGAGGGGCCAGGCGGTCCACGGCCGCCCGCAGTACCGGTGTGGCAAGGGTCCGGCCGCGCTCCAGGAGCGCGGTCACGTCCACCGCGTCGGCAGCCGTCTCGGCCGGGGGCACAGTGGGCACAGTCTCTCCTCTTGTTGCGGTACCGGGGGTGCGGGGGCCTGCCGCATGCTGATCGAGCATCACGCCGCCTCCTCGAACTCGAAGAGGTGACTCGGGCGGGGCCGGCCCAGGGCGCTCAGCGCGGCGTCCGCCGCACTCACGCCACTGCGGACCGCACTCTCCATGGTCGCGGGCCACCCAGTGGCGGTCCACGCTCCGGCCAGGTAGAGGCCGGGGGCTTTGGTGCGGGCGCCGGGCCGCAGCCGCCCGACGCCGGGGGTGGGAGCGAAGGTCGCCGTGCGCTCCCTGGTCACGAAGAAGTCCTTCACTTCCGCACCGCGCGTACCCGGAAGCAGGCGTTCCAGCTCCGGCAGGTAGCGCTCGCGCAGTGCGGCGACCGGCTCCTCGATCTCGTCGTGGGCCGCCGACTGCGAGAGCGCGAGGTACTGGCCCTCGCGCAGCCCGGAGGCGTCGGTGCGGTCGAAGACCCACTGGACCGGGGTGCCGAGGGCCGCGAAGAAGGGCTTTTCCAGCACCTTGCGGTCGTAGACGACATGGACGTTGAGGATCGGCGCGGTACCGATCTCCAGAAGATTTTCAGGCGCCTCGAGCGCGCCGTCCGGCAGCAGGTCATGGGCCTCGCGCTGGGGTACGGCGAGCACGACGGCGTCCGCCTCGAGCGTCTCGCCGGGAACCTGAACGCTCCAACGCCCGTTCTCATCAGTAGAGATGGAGGTGACGCGTGTACGGACCTCGGTACGGACGCCCGCGGAGTCGAGCGCCTTGCGGGCGAGACGGTCATGCAGTTCACCCAGCGGGACGCGCGCCCATCCGATGTCGGCCGCGCCCGGGTCGGACAGCAGACCGGTCTTGAACACCATCGCGGCGAGCCCCAGCGAGGAGTCGCCCGCGACCGCGTTGAGGGTGGCGACCCCGACCAGGTCCCACAGGGCCTCGACGGCACGCGCCGACTGACCGTGCGCGGTCAGCCAGCTGCCGAAGTCCTGCGTGTCCAGGTTCGGATCGGCGAGGTCGAGCCCCTTGAGCGCGAGCGCGGCACGCCCCACCTTGGCCCGCTCGGCGAGCGAGAGATGCGGATACGTCGCCAGGCTGCGCCCCAGATGCAGGGGTACGGGCAGGGCGTCGCGCCGCAGCCTGCCCAGCCGCCGCCCCTCGGGCCTGTCGACGTCGAGTACGGGCACGTCGAGACGATCCTGCAGCGGCGCCAGCGCCGTCCCCTCGATGCGGTCGAGGAACCAGCGGTAGGCGGTGCAGCAGCGCAGGTAGACGTGCTGTCCGTTGTCGACGGTCAGTTCGCCGCGCTGGAAGGAGAAGGCGAGGCCACCGAGCCGGGGCCTGCCCTCGATCAGGGTGACGCGGACGCCCGCGTCGGCGAGCGCGAGCGCCGCGGTGATACCGGCGAGCCCGCCGCCGACCACGACGGCGTCCCGCCCGGATCGTCCCCGGGTGTCAGCAGCCAGCCCCTCGGGCTGCGTGCCGTCGCTCATCGTGCACCCTCCCCTGCGCGACCGCCGTGGTTGAACCGTGCACGGCAGGCCGTCGCAGTCAGGGACGCCGTCCTTACGCGGAGGGTTGCGTGCCGCTTTTCTCCGGCGGAATCACCTTGGACCGTTTTGTCCATCAGGCGCGCCTCCTGACGGTCCTCCGCGTCACATGCCGGGCATCCAGGCCGGACAGTCCGCGAACGGCGACATACGCCTTCTCCCGGCCGGGCAGCGAGACCCGGCCGCGCAGCACGGCCTCGGGGTCGCGCTCGATGCGGTCGAGCAGCCGACGGTAGATGCCCGCCATGGCGGCGACACACGCGCCGCTGCGCCGGTCGAGCATGGGGAGCAGCCGGTAGCCCTCGGCGAAAAGGGCGCGGGCCCGTCGCACTTCGAAGTGCACGAGGCCCACGAAGTCGGAGCCCTCCGGTGGGGTCGGGCCGTTGAACCCGGCCGAGCACCCGAATTTCGCGAGGTCGTCGGAGGGCAGATAGGTGCGGCCGCCCTCGGCGTCCTCGCGGACGTCTCTGAGGATGTTCGTGAGCTGCAGCGCGAGCCCGAGCGTGTCGGCGTACTCCGGCGCGCGATCGGCCCCGCGCGCCCCCGGTTCCGTACCGAACACACCGAGCGAGAGCCGGCCGATGGCGCCCGCGACACAGCGGCAGTAGACCTTCAGGTCGTCCCAGGTCTCGTAGGTCTCGCCACGGACGTCCATGAGCACGCCGTCGATCAGCTCGTCCAGGCCGCCGAGCGGGATCGGAAAGGTCTCCGCGGCATGGGCGAGGGCGACCGCGACGGGGTCGATGTCGTCCTCGGCGACCGCACCCTCGCGCACCCGGGTCAGCAGCGACCGGGTGTCCTCGAGTCTCGCGGCCTTGACGTCGTCCGCCAGCGCGCCGTCGCCGATGTCGTCGACGCGCCGGGAGAACGCGTACAGCGCCGACATCGCACGGCGCTTGGGCGTCGGCAGCAGCCTGATGCCGTACGCGAAATTACGGGCCTGCTGTCCGGTGACGGCCTCGCAGTAGCTGTAGGCGGCGAGTACCGGTGCGGACACGTGTTGTTCCAACTCCACGGTCCGGATCACCCCTCTCCTCGCAGAGTCACGCCCACCTCGCGCAGCAGCTGCACCTTGCCGGGCTTCGGCGGGCCGGGAAGTACGTCGTATTCGGCGGCGGCGATCGCTCGGATCGCCGCCCTTCCCCCCGCCACGAACCCCGCGAGCAGCAGCTTCAGCCTGCCGTGGACGCTACCCACCAGGGGGGCGCCTTCATTCAGGAGATTCCGGGCGCGTTCCGCTTCGTATGCAACCAGTGCGCGCACCGATGCGCCCGCGGTGGGCGTGGCGAGATCTGCCTCTTGAACATGGAAGTGCTTCATGTCCTCGGCAGGCAGATAGATCCGGTCGCGGCCGAGATCCTCGGCCACGTCCTGCAGGTGTTCGACGATCTGGAGCGCCGTGCAGATCGCGTCGGACAGACGGATCCGCTCCGGGGTCGAGGTGCCGGTGACCGAGAGGACCAGGCGGCCGACGGGGTTGGCCGACAGCTCGCAGTAGGCGACCAGGTCGTCGTAGGTCTCGTACCGGCTGACCAGCTGGTCCTGGCGGTTGGCCGCGATCAGGCCGAGGAAGGGGTCGGGGGTGAGCGAGCGGCGGCGGACCGTCGGCTGGAGGCGGCGCAGCAGGGGGTGGCGGGGGGTGGAGTCGAAGACGCGGTTCAGGTCGGCCTCGAAGGCGTCCAGGAGCAGCAGCCGGTCCTCGGCGTCCGCGGGCGACACGCCGAGCAGCCGGGCGTCGGCGCCGCCGGGGGCCAGGTCGCCGTCGCCGATGTCGTCGACGAGGCGGGCGAATCCGTACACCGCCATGAGGTCGTCGCGCCAGGCCCGGGGCAGGAAGAAAGGTGCCACGGGGAAGTTCTCACCCGCGGCCTTGTCGAGCGTGTCGCGCTCCGTATCACCGGCGCGCGACGTGCCGGTTCCCGTCACCGCGGACTGCCCGGGGCGGGGACGGCACATGCTGCGTGGAGCTGGGGAGTTTCCGTAGCCATTGCCGTCACATCTCCCGTTCTACACTGCCGACCCAATACGCACTATTTCGGACACGCCGCCCGGCCGTCCGCGCGGTTGTCCCACTTGAGGGTGTCGCGCATTATCGCCCCACTTGCCGCGTTTCGGGACCGGTACAGCTTACGTTGTACAACGCAGCGAGGTTCCCTGGGGTGTCCTGCACATCACAACAACACACCGATTGGCGTCAAGATTCCTTGGGCGAAACCGAGTTGACGTTTCCTTTGCAGACGCGGGGCCCCGCCGGAGCAGTTCCGGCGAGGCCCCGCGAAGCGTTCTGGCCAGTGTGTCCAGGTGGGGGTGGACTACTTGCCCGTGAACTTCTCGTACTCCTTGAGGACCTCTTCGGTAGGCCCGTCCATGCGCAGCTCGCCGCGTTCCAGCCACAGGACGCGGTCGCAGGTGTCGCGGATCGACTTGTTGTTGTGACTGACCAGAAACACCGTGCCGGCCTCTTTGCGCAGCTCACGGATGCGCTCCTCGGAGCGCTTCTGGAACTTGCGGTCACCGGTGGCGAGCGCCTCGTCGATCATCAGGACGTCGTGGTCCTTGGCGGCGGCGATGGAAAAACGCAGACGGGCCGCCATGCCGGAGGAGTAGGTGCGCATCGGCAGGGTGATGAAGTCGCCCTTCTCGTTGATGCCGGAGAAGTCGACGATCGCCTGGTAGCGCTCCCTGATCTGCTCGCGGGACATACCCATGGCGAGCCCGCCCAATATGACGTTCCGCTCGCCCGTCAGGTCGTTCATCAGGGCGGCGTTGACGCCGAGCAGCGAGGGCTGGCCGTTGGTGTAGACCTTGCCCTTCTCCGCCGGGAGGAGGCCGGCGATGGCGCGCAGCAGGGTCGACTTGCCGGAGCCGTTGGAGCCGATGAGGCCGATGGCCTCGCCGCGGTAGGCGACGAAGGAGACGCCCTTGACGGCGTGCACCTTGCGCACGCCGCGCTCCTCGCCCCGCTTGACGATACGGCTGAGGGCGGCGGTGGCGCTGCCCTTGCCGGTCTTGGCGCCGTGGACGCGGTAGACGATGTGCAGCTCGTCGGCGATGACCGTGGGAATGCGGTCTTCCTGCTGGTTCTCAGCCACGGCCGTACCTCTCCTCCGCCTTCCAGAAGTACACGAAGCCGCCGAGGGCGATCAGGACGGCCCAGCCGCCCGCGGCCGCCCAGACATGGTCGGGGAGGTTCTCCGCTCCGTAGTCCTCGATCAGCGCGAAGCGCATCAGGTCCATGTAGATCGCGGCCGGGTTCCACTGCAGGACGGTCGCCAGCCACTGCGGCTTGTCGGCCAGCATGATCGGGATGGAGAACATCACGCCGGACGCGTACATCCACGTACGCATGACGAACGGCATCAGCTGTGCCAGGTCCGGGGTCTTGGCACCGGCGCGGGCCATGATCAGCGCGAGGCCGCTGTTGAAGAGGAACTGCAGGGCGAGCACCGGGACGATCAGCAGCCAGGACAGGTCCGGGAAGCTGCCGAAGCCGATCGCCACGGCGAACAGCACGATCATCGAGAACAGCAGCTGCTGGAGCTGCTGGAGCGCGAAGGAGATCGGCAGCGAGGCGCGCGGGAAGTGCAGCGCGCGGACCAGGCCGAGGTTGCCGGAGATGGCGCGCACGCCCGCCATCACGGAGCTCTGCGTGAAGGTGAACACGAAGACGCCCGTGACCAGGAACGGGATGTACACGTCCTTGGACATGCCCCGGCTGGCGTTCAGGATGACGCCGAAGATGAAGAAGTAGACGGCCGCGTTCAGCAGCGGCGTCGCCACCTGCCAGAGCTGGCCGAGCTTCGCCTGGCTGTACTGGGCGGTCAGCTTCGCCCGCGAGAAGGCGAGGATGAAGTGACGCCGGTCCCAGAGCTGGCGGACGTACTCGACGAGGGAGGGCCGGGCGCCGCTCACGGTCAGCCCGTACTTGGCGGCGAGCTGTGGCGCCGCGAGGCCCTCGTCGGGCGACACGGACGCGCTCAGGGCGACCGTGCCGTCGTGCGTTGTCTCACTCACAGGTGGAAACTTTCGTCTTCTGGATGCGCAGCCTGTGCGGGCTTGGCATGAATCCGGGACCCGGCTCGGGTCCGTTGGCTCACAGGAACGAGCTTGTCAGATCACAGGGGGTCGGCCCAGTCTGGTCAGCCGCCACACCGTACGCCACTTCATGGGCCTGCGCGGCCCGCACGGAGTGGTCCAGCCTTCCCGGAACCCGCCGAACCATGCCCTCAGGGCGGGCCGCGAGGGGCGGCGGACGAGGGTGAGCAGCAGCCAGACCCCGAGGTAGACCGGGACGAGGGGCGCGGGGAGGTTGCGGCGGGCCAGCCAGACGCGGTTGCGGGCGACCATGCGGTGGTAGACCGCGTGCCGCGAGGGCGCGGTCGTCGGGTGGTACAGCACCATGTCGGACCGGTAGTCGATCATCCAGCCCGCGTCGAGGGCCCGCCATGCCAGGTCGGTTTCCTCGTGGGCGTAGAAGAATTCGTCCGGCAGACCGCCGACTTCGGCGAAGACCTGGGTGCGTACGGCGTTGGCGCCGCCGAGGAAGGTGGTGACCCGGGAGGAGCGCATCGGGTCGGCGGCGCGCAGCCGCGGGACGTGCCGGCGCTGGGTGTCCCCGGTGTCGGGGTCGGCGATGCGGAAGCTGATGATGCCGAGCCTGGGGTCGGCATCGAAGGCCTGGCGGCACAGCTCGGCGGTGTCGTGGCCGGCGAGGAGGCCGTCGTCGTCGAGGAACATCAATATGTCGACGTCGCGGCCGCTGGGGCCGAAGGCCTCGATACCGACGTTGCGGCCGCCGGGGATGCCGAGGTTCTCCGGCAGCTCGATGGTGCGGACGCCGTCGGGGACGTCCGGGACGGGCGAGCCGTTGCCGACCACGACCACCTCGACACGGTCGCCGTCCTGCTTGGCGACCGAATCGAGGAGCGCGCGGAGCTCGTCGGGGCGGTTGCCCATGGTGATGATCACCGCGCCGACCTTCATGGGCGTGCTCACTTCAGCCTGCTCGACGCGAGGATCGACACCAGGTGCAGCAGGGTCTGCAGCAGCGCGATGCCGGCGAGCACCGCGACGCCGAGCCGGGTGAAGAACAGGTCGCCGCGGGCCTGGTCGACGAACGCGAGGACCAGGATCAGCAGGGACGCCTCGATGCCGAGGATGAGGCGGTGGAACTTCAGCATGGCGGCGGCCTTGCGGGCCAGGGCCATGCCGGAGGAGCGCATCTCGGCTGCGGACTCCTGCACCGGGGGCTTCCCGGCCTGGTGGCGGGCGACGCCGACCAGGTCGGTCTCGGCCTTGATCAGGATCGCGCCGAGCGCGGCCAGTGTGCCGAGGAAGGCCCACAGCCAGTCGATACGGCCGCTGCCCCACGGGTCGGCGGCGCGCAGGCCGAAACCGACGAGCACAGCGGCGTCGGTGAGGTAGGCGCCGACGCGGTCGAGGTAGACGCCGTTCAGCGAGTACTGCTTCTTCCAGCGCGCGATCTCGCCGTCGACGCAGTCCAGCAGCAGATACATCTGGACGCAGACCACGCCGAGCACGGCCCCGGGGACGCCGGGCACCAGCAGTGCCGGGGCCGCGAGCACGCCGAATACGGTCATCAGGTACGTGAGCTGGTTGGGCGTGACCCTGGTGTTCACCAGGTAGCGGTCGACCCGCAGGGACACCTCACGCATGTAGAGGCGTCCCATCCAGTGCTCACCGCTGCGCCGGTCCTTGACCCCTGCGGGGTGGACGACCGGGCGGAGTTCAGCTACCGATGGCCTTGACATAGTCGGCGTATGTGTCCTTGATCTGGTCGGTTTTCAGGTCGAGGTGTTCGAGGATCGTGTAGCGGCCGGGCCGGGTCTCCGGGGCGAACTCCACGGCGCGGACGAACTCGTCCACCGTGAAGCCGATCTCCTCCGGGAGCACCGGCAGCCCGTGCCGTCGCAGCACCGCGGCCATGTAGGCCGACTCCTCGTGGGCTCCGCGCAGGTACATCGCGAAGGCGGCGCCGAGGCCGCACTGCTCGCCGTGGCTGGCGGCACGCTTGGGGAACAGCAGGTCGAAAGCATGATTGATCTCGTGGCAGGAACCCGAGGCGGGACGCGAGTCGCCGGAGATGGACATCGCGACGCCGGTGAGGACCAGCGCCTCGGCGAGCACCTGGAGGAAGCCGTTGTCGCCGACGCCGCCGGGGTGCCGCAGCACGGCCTCGCCTGCCTGACGGGCCATGGCCGCCGCGAGGCCGTCGATCTTCTCGCCCTTGACGCGGTTCGCGAGCTCCCAGTCGGCGATCGCGTTGATGTTGGAGATCGCGTCGCCGATGCCCGCACGCACGAAGCGCACCGGGGCCTCGCGGATGACGTCCAGGTCGACGACTGCCGCTATCGGGTTGGGGACACCGTACGATCCGCGGCCCGCGTCGTTGTCGAGGGTCGCGACGGGCGAGCACAGGCCGTCGTGTGCGAGGTTCGTCGGTACGGCGACCAGGGGCAGGCCGATGCGCGCCGCGGCGAACTTGGCACAGTCGATGATCTTGCCGCCGCCGAGGCCCACGACCGCGTCATAGTGACCGCCCTTCATCTCGCCGGCCAGCCGGATCGCGTCGTCGAGGGTGCCGCCACCCACCTCGTACCAGGTGGCGCCGGGAAGCGACGGCTCGATGCGCTCGCGCAGCCTCGCGCCCGAGCCGCCGCTCACCGCTACGGCGAGGCGGCCGGAGTGCGAGATGCGCTCGTCCGCGAGCACACAGGCCAGGTCGTCGAGGGCACCCGGGCGGATGTCCACGACGACCGGGGAGGGAATCAGCCTCGTCAGTACTGGCACGCGATCTCCCGTCCGCGGGCGAGATCGTCGTGGTTGTCGATCTCGACCCACTTGACGTCGCCGATCGGCGCCACGTCGATCCGGAAGCCGCGGTTCACAAGCTCCTGGTACCCGTGCTCGTAGAACTGCTGCGGGTCGGTCTCCCAGACCGCCTTCAGGGCGTCGGCCAGCTCGGGGGCGGCGTCGCCCTCGATGAGCGTCACGCCGATGTACTCGCCGGTCGCCTCGGCGGGGTCCATCAGCTTGGTGATCTTCGTCATGCCCTTCTCGGGGTCGACGACGACCTTCATCTCCTCGTCGGCCAGGTTCTTCACCGTGTCCAGGGCGAGGATGATCCGCTTGCCCTCGCCGCGGGCGGCGAGCAGCTTCTTCTCGACGGAGACCGGGTGGACGGTGTCGCCGTTGGCCAGGATCACGCCGTCCTTGAGGGCGTCACGGCCGCACCACAGGGAGTAGGCGTTGTTCCACTCCTCGGCCTTGTCGTTGTCGATGAGGGTGAGCTTGAGGCCGTACTTCTGCTCCAGGGCGGCCTTGCGCTCGTACACGGCCTCCTTGCGGTAGCCGACGATGATCGCGACCTCGGTCAGACCGATCTCGGCGAAGTTGCCGAGGGTCAGGTCCAGGACCGTGGGTTCGCCCTCTATGCCCGCGGGCCCCACCGGCACCAGAGCCTTGGGAAGGCTGTCGGTGTAGGGGCGCAGACGCCGTCCGGCGCCGGCCGCCAGCACGAGGCCGATCATGCGGGTTCTCCTTCATCGTGTACGGCGGGGGCCCCGGAGGACACCCAGAAGCGGATGCTCTCGACGAGCACCACCAGGGCGACGGCCACGGCGAGCGCCGTGAGCGCGACCTTGAACTGCGAGGCGGTGAGCGCGGCGGCGAGGACCGTGACGAGCAGCGTCCGCCCCTCCTGCCCCCCGACGGCGCGCACCAGCCAGGCCGGGGGCGCTCCGGCGTTGCCGCGAATGCGGTACACCGTGTCGTAGTGATGGTAGGCGACGGCCGCCACCAGGCCGAAAGCCGCAGGAAGGGCTCCGTTCACGTCCGCTTCGGCCGCCAGTACCAGGACGGTGCCGTATTCGGCGAGCCGGAACAGCGGCGGGACGAGCCAGTCCAGGGCGCCCTTGAGGGGGCGGTACAGCGCCTGACCGGCGGTGATCGTGTAGACGAAGGCGCCCGCGACGGGGGCCCAGGTCACCCCGGAGAAGAGGGAGACGGCGAGGACGGCCGTGCCGGCAGCCGCCACCAGCAGCGGAGCGCCGAGGCGGGCCCGTGTGGCACGCGCCACGAAGGAGGCGAGCGGGCCGTTGTCCGCGAGGTCCGCCAGCGCCTGCGCCGCCCGGTCGGTGCGCCGGGCCTTGCGCGTCAACGAGCGCAGCACCCGGCCCGCCGTCGTGTACGTCGCCGCGAACGCGCAGCCGATGAGCAGGACGTAGAAGGTGATGCGAGGTGTCGTGGCCGCCGTGAGCACGGCGATCATCGCCCAGCGCTCGCCGATCGGCAGCACGATCATGCGCCGGACCCAGACCGTCCAGCCGACGCTGTCCAGCTTGTCGGAAAGGGCGGCGGTGGGGCTGGTGTTGGCGGTGGCGTCGTGGTTGGCCTCGTTGAAGGAGAAGTCGACGACGTGCCGGCAGGTCTGCAGGATCATCGCGCCGAGGGCGAGGGCCCATACGTCGTCACCGCCGCGGGCCGCTCCTAGGGCGAGGCCCGCGTAGTAGGCGTACTCCTTGGCGCGGTCGAAGGTGGCGTCCAGCCAGGCGCCGAGCGTGGAGTACTGCAGGGAGTAGCGGGCGAGCTGGCCGTCGGTGCAGTCCAGGACGAACGAGGCGATCAGCAGGACGCCCGCCGCGATGAAGCCGCCGCGGGTGCCGGTGGCCGCGCAGCTCGCCGCGATCAGCGCGGTGAGGAGGGAGGCGGTCGTGACCTGGTTCGGGGTCAGACCGCGGCGGGCGCACCAGCGGGCGATGTAGCGGGAGTAGGGGCTGATGAAGAACGTGGTGAAGAAGCCGTCGCGGGACTTCACGGCCGACTTCAGGCGTATGGCTTCGTCGTCGACGGCGGCGACGGCCTGCCGTGCCTCGTTGCGGGCCTGCGGGTCGGCGGGGACGACGGCGACCAGGCTGCCGAGGTCGGGGCGGTGGACGTCGGCGCCGTCGGCGTCCAGGGCGGTGACGACACGGTCGGCGAGGCTGTCCACCGCGACGGCGGTTCCTCCGCTCGCCGAGCTCTCGCGGGCCATCGCCCGGGTCAGGGCCTGGCGTCCTGCCGACTGGGCGGTGACGGCGCCGGGGATCGCGGCGAGGTCGAAGCGCGGGTCGGTGAGGCCGAGGCGCAGGGCGTGCAGGTGGCCGACGAAGCGGGCGTCGACGACGGCGACCCGCTCACCGCCCGGCGCCTGCGCGAGCAACGTCTCGGCGTCGGCGGCGTCGGCGGCGACCCGGACGTCGAAGCCGAGGGACCGCAGATCGCCCTCGATCGACGATCCGGGGACCGGCTGACCGGTGAGGATGGCGGTCGACAACCGAACTCACTCCCTGGGGTGCCGACGCGCCGGCGCCGGTCATGTGCATGGTGGGGGCGCCCCTTGGCTGCACCAGGCGGGCGGCATGTCGGCAGAGGCTATCGGATGCCCGGAGAGCGGTGTTCACCGCCCGTTCACGGGCCGATCAACGCCGTCTCCACCGGCCTTTGCCGCGATCATCATCGGTGATCCGGGGCTCCGGCCACAAACCGCGCGGACCAGATCAGGCATCCCGGACATTGGGGGCCTCCGGCCGGCGCCGACATAGGGTGGGCGACCATGACTTGGCTGATCACAGGCGGAGCGGGATACATAGGGGCCCATGTGGCGCGGGCCATGGCCGGTGCCGGGGAGCGCGTCGTCGCGCTGGACGACCTCTCGTCAGGGGTGCCCGCGCGGCTGCCCGCCCAGGTCCCGCTCGTCGAGGGCTCGACGTTCGACGGCGACCTGCTCAAGGGGGTCTTCGCCGAGTACGGCGTGACCGGTGTCGTACATCTCGCGGCGCGCAAGCAGGTCGCCGAGTCCGTGGCGCAGCCCACGCGCTACTACCGGGAGAACGTCGGCGGGCTGGCGACACTGCTGGAGACCGTCGCCGAGGCCGGGATCGGGAAGTTGCTGTTCTCCTCGTCGGCGGCCGTGTACGGCAACCCCGATGTGGAGCTGATCACGGAGGCCACTGAGTGCGCGCCGGTGAACCCGTACGGCGAGACCAAGCTCGCCGGGGAGTGGCTGGTACGGGCGGCGGGCCGGGCGCACGGCATCGCGACGGTGTGCCTGCGCTACTTCAACGTGGCGGGGGCGGCGGCGCCCGAGCTGGCCGACACGGGCGTCTTCAACATCGTCCCCATGGTCTTCGACCGGCTCACCCGCGACGAGGCCCCGCGGATCTTCGGGGACGACTATCCGACGCCGGACGGCACCTGCATCCGCGACTACATCCACGTCGCCGACCTGGCCGAGGCGCATCTGGCGGCGGCTCGGCGGCTCGAGGGCCGCAGCGGTGATCTGACGGTGAACATCGGCCGCGGCGAGGGCGTCTCCGTACGCGAACTGATCACGGTCATCGGCGAGGTGGCCGGCGACCGGCGCACGCCCGTCGTCGAGGGACGCCGCCCGGGGGATGCGCCGTGCGCGGTCGCCTCGGCCGCGCGGGCCGCCGAGGAGCTCGGCTGGACCGCCAGGCGCGGAGTGCACGAGATGGTCGAGTCGGCCTGGCGGGGCTGGCAGCTGCATCACGGAAAGTAACTGAGGGTGCCCTGACCTGCGTATCGTTTCCGCAGGTCAGGGCACATGACAACGGTGTTCAGTGCCGCGTTGCCCGATACCCCCCACCCGTAGTTCACTGTGATCCCGGGCGGAACACAGGAGGGCGGCTGTCATGGGGGCTGGGCACGATCACGGGCATGCGCACACGCACGCGCCGCCCACCGGTACGGCCGCGGCGGCCTACCGCGGGCGGCTGCGCGTCGCGCTGTCGATCACGCTCACCGTCATGGTGGTCGAGATCGTCGGTGGTGTCCTCGCGGACTCCCTCGCGCTGATCGCGGACGCCGCCCACATGGCGACCGACGCGCTGGGTCTGGGCTTGGCGCTGCTCGCGATCCACTTCGCCAACCGCCCGCCGACCGGCAACCGCACCTTCGGGTACGCCCGCGCCGAGATCCTCGCCGCGCTCGCCAACTGTCTGCTGCTGCTCGGGGTCGGCGGCTACGTCCTGTACGAGGCGATCCAGCGGTTCATCACGCCGGCCGACACGTCGGGCGGGCTGACCATCGTGTTCGGCGCGATCGGTCTGGTCGCGAACATGATCTCCCTCACGCTGCTCGTCCGCGGCCAGCAGGAGAGCCTGAACGTGCGCGGGGCGTTCCTGGAGGTCGCGGCGGACGCGCTGGGTTCGCTCGCGGTGATCATCTCGGCGCTGGTGATCCTGGCCACCGGCTGGCAGGCCGCCGACCCGATCGCCTCGCTCGTCATCGGCCTGATGATCGTGCCCCGCACCTTCAAGCTGCTGCGCGAGACGCTGGACGTCCTGCTGGAGGCCGCGCCCAGGGGTGTCGACATGACGGAGGTGCGGACCCACATCCTCGACCTGGACGGTGTCGAGGACGTGCACGACCTGCACGCCTGGACGATCACCTCCGGGATGCCGGTGCTCTCCGCGCACGTGGTCGTGCGCTCCGACGTCCTCAGCGCGATCGGCCACGAGAAGATGCTGCACGAGCTCCAGGAGTGCCTCGGCGACCACTTCGACGTGGAGCACTGCACCTTCCAGCTGGAACCGGGCGGACACGCGGAGCACGAGGCGAAACTGTGCCATTGAGGCAGATGGGGCGCCCTTTGGCCGGAATGCAGCCGTCCGCCGCGACCCTGCGTCGTTAAGCCTCACAGCGCTGCCCCGGACGGTTCCCCGCCGATCGCGACGGGCACGATCAACTACCGGGCCCCTCTTCCGGTCTTCAACCGGTGACGGCCGTGATCCGCGCCGCGCGCGGGACATGCGGGCGTGCCGTGAAGTGCCGGGAGTGCCGGATTCGTGCGGCACACTTGGGGCGCGAAGACCGATGTGAAGGATGGGTATGCCGATCACACCTGCCACCGCGACGCACAGTCCGTCGAACGGCACCGCAGACGCGATTTTGCTGGAACTGGTCGACGAGAACGGCGTCACGATCGGCACCGCGGAGAAGCTCGCCGCCCACCAGCCGCCGGGGCAGCTGCACCGCGCCTTCTCCGTCTTCCTCTTCGACGAGCACGGCCGGCTGCTGCTGCAGCAGCGGGCGCTCGGCAAGTACCACTCCCCCGGTGTGTGGTCCAACACCTGCTGCGGCCACCCCTACCCCGGCGAGTCGCCCTTCGCGGCGGCGGCCCGGCGGACGTACGAGGAGCTCGGGGTCTCCCCGTCGCTGCTCGCCGAGGCCGGCACGGTCCGCTACAACCACCCGGACCCGGACTCGGGCCTGGTCGAGCAGGAGTACAACCACCTCTTCGTCGGCATGGTGCAGTCTCCGCTGCGGCCGGACCCGGAGGAGGTCGGCGCGACGGCCTTCGTGACCCCCGCGGAGCTCGCCGAGCGGCACGCGAAGGACACCTTCTCGTCCTGGTTCATGACGGTGCTGGACGCGGCCCGCCCCGCGGTCAAGGAGCTGACCGGCCCGTCCGCCGGCTGGTGACCCCCCTCAGAGCACCCGCACGGGTTTGAGCGGCAGGGCTGCCCAGATCACCTTGCCGCCGTTCGCCGTGTGCTCGACGTCGCACACACCGCCCGCCTCCCGGGTCACCTCGCTGACCAGGAGCAGCCCCCGGCCGCCGGTCTGGCCGTGGTCGGCCTCCAGGGCGGTCGGGCGGTAGGGGTGGTTGTCCTCCACCGACACCCGCACCCACTCGGCGCCGACGGCGACCTCCACCGCGAGCATCGGCGACAGCAGCGCCGCGTGCCGGACGGCGTTCGTGACCAGCTCCGAGACGATCAGCAGCAGGCCGTGCACCAGGTCGTCGGAGATGGGCACGCCCTGGCGGTACAGCAGGTCCCGTACGGCATGTCGCGCCTGCGGGACCGAGGCGTCGGCGGCGGGAGCGGTGAACCGCCAGACACCTTCGTACGGCAGCGGCTGCGCGGGCCCCGGGTCGAGGGGCTCGTCCGCGCCGCCCTCTGGGCGTGGGCCGGACCCGCGCCCGTGGTTCTCCATCGTCCGGTCGCCACCCTTGCGCTCGATTGTCACCACACGTCCGAGTGTTGGTAACGACCCGCTCCGCCCCGGATGACTGAACAGAAGTCAGCAAGTATCGAGCACTTCTGACCGTTGGCGTATGACACGGTCAGTTGTGGGACTGCTCCTGTCCCCCTTCAGCCGACTTGGAGAACTTTTCGGGTTGTACGGGTTTGACGGCACCCTCACCCGATTCGTCCCGGACGTCGCCCTCGCCGGCGAGCTGCTCGGAGACCATGCCGACGATGCGCCGCCCGCCGAAACCGGTGGCGATCAGCCCGAGCCCGTCGAAGAGCAGCGCGAGCGAGAAGAAGCAGCCGATGACGTACTTGCTGCTGCTCGGCCAGGACGACAGCACCAGGATGCCGAGGAGCAGGTCGAAGGCTCCCTGCACCAGCGTCCAGCCGAACTGCGGGCCGCGCACCACCAGGCTGCCGACCAGGCGGAAGACACCACCGGTCAGGAACAGCAGCGCGGCGAACATGGTCAGCGCCTCGGCGGCGGCCTCCGGGCGGCGGATGACGACGATCCCGGCCGCGATGTTCAGGGCGGCGACCACGACCCCGAGCCAGAAGAAGTTGGAGGCCCGGGCCTGGATCGCGTGCAGCAGGCCGACCGCGCCGCCGATCAGCAGCAGCCAGCCGAACAGCAGCATCGAGGTGAGCGTGGCGACGCCGGTGTAGACGAGTCCGACGAGACCGGCGAGGACCAGGACGATGCCGAGTGCGGCGAGCACGCCGAAGCCGCGGTGGAGTTTCGCCGCCTCGCCCGTGGGCTTGGTGGACTGGGCCATCAGCCTCTCCTCACTCTCCGGCCGTCCCCCCTCTCCCTTCGTTGAGTCCCCCGTGCCCACGTGTCGTAACTCTCGCCCTTCCGTCCTTGATCACCCGCCCGGCGGGGCGGCTAGCATCCGGCCCATGGAGCCCCAGCTGCTGCACGACGTCGCCGACTCGGTCGCCACCGTCGTCATCCACCATCCGGCCAAGCGCAACGCCATGACGGCCGCGATGTGGGCCGCCCTGCCGCCGCTGCTCGACACGCTCGCGGCCGACCCGGCCGTACGGGCGGTGGTGCTGACCGGGGAGGGCGGGACGTTCTGCGCCGGGGCCGACATCTCCACGCTGCGGGGGTCGCCGGAGGACGCGCAGGGGCTGGCCGTGCGGGCCGAGGACGCCCTCGCCGCCTTTCCGAAGCCGACGCTGGCCGCGGTCCGCGGGCACTGTGTGGGCGGCGGGGCGCAGCTCGCGGGGGCCTGCGATCTGCGGTTCGCCGCGCAGGGGTCGCTGTTCGGGGTGACGCCGGCGAAGCTCGGGATCGTGTATCCGGCCTCCTCCACCCGGCGGTTGGTGTCGCTGGTGGGTCCGGCGGCCGCCAAGTACCTCCTGTTCTCCGGTGAGTTGATCGACTCGGCGCGGGCACTGCGCACCGGGCTGGTGGACGAGGTGCTGCCCGAGGACGAACTCGCCAAGCGGGTCGCGGAGTTCACCCGGATCCTGGCGTCCCGCTCACAGCTCACGCAGGCCGCGGCGAAGGAGTTCGCGAACGGACGCACCGACCGGGACGCGTACTGGACGGAGCAGATGCGCGGCAGCGGCGACACCGCCGAGGGGGTCGCCGCGTTTCTGGAGCGCCGTCAGCCGCGGTTCACGTGGACGGTTCCCGACCGAGGATGAACCGGCTCATCGACCGCATCAGCTCCACGACGTCCGCCGGGGCCTTCTGCGGGGCCCCCGCGTCGTAGGGCGGCTGCGGGTCGTACTCGATGCCCAGCTGCACGGCCTGCGCCACGAAGTCGCCCGCCATCCGGCCGAGCAGGGCGAGCCCCATGTCGATGCCGGAGGAGACCCCGGCGGCGGTGACGTACTTGCCGTCGGTCACCACCCGCTCCCCCGTGGGCTCGACGCCGAACTTCTTCAGTTCCTCGAGGGCCAGCCAGTGCGAGGTCGCGCGGCGTCCTTCGAGCAGGCCCGCGGCGGCGAGCAGCAGGGAGCCGGTGCACACCGACGTCGTCCAGGTGCTGGTGGCGTCGGCGGTGCGGATCCAGTCGAGGAGCACCTTGTTGTCCATCTGCGCGGTCTGCCCCGGGCCACCGGGAACGACCACGACATCGGGGTTCGGCACGTCGGCCAGGGTCTTGTCGGCGGTCAGGGCGAGGTTGCCGTTGTCGTTGCGGACCGGGCCGGTCCGCTCGGCGACGAACACGGTCTCGGCATCGGGCAGCCGGCCGAGGGTCTCGTACGGTCCCACGGCGTCGAGGGCGGTGAAGCGGTCGTAGAGGACGATCGCGAACTGCATTGGTTTCCCCCTTGAGCTGACGGGTGATCAGTGGGCGGGTGCCGGGCGGAACCGGCGCCGGTACTCGGCGGGTGCCGCGCCGAGCGTTCTGACGAAGGCGCGGCGCATGGCCTCCGGGGTGCCGTAGCCGCTGGCGCGGGAGATCTCCTCGACGCCGTCGGCGGTGTCCTCGAGCAGGCGGCGGGCGTGTTCGAGGCGGACGCGGTCGACGTAGCGGCCCGGCGTCATGCCGGTCTCCGCCTGGAAGGCGCGGGCGAAGTGGCGGGGCGAGAGGGCGGCGCGTTCGGCCAGGGACTCCACGCTCAGATCGCCGGACGGATGCTCGGTGACCCACTGCTGCACCTCGCGCAGCGGTTCGCGCCGGGCGGTCTGGGCGGCCAGTTGGGCGCTGAACTGCGCCTGGTTTCCCGGCCGGCGCAGGAAGACGACGAGATGGCGGGCGAGCGCGAGGGCGGTGTCGCGGCCCAGGTCCTCCTCGACCAGGGCGAGCGCGAGGTCGATGCCGGAGGTGACGCCGGCGGAGGTGGCCACGTGTCCGTCGCGTATGTAGATCGGGTCCGGGTCGACCTCGACGGCCGGGTGGTCGCGGGCGAGCTTGGCGCAGTACGCCCAGTGGGTGGTGGCCCGACGGCCGTCGAGCAGGCCCGCCTCGGCGAGCAGGAGGGCGCCGGTGCAGACGGAGACCAGGCGTTCGGCGCGGGAACCGTGCTCGCGCAGCCAGTCGGTCAGGCGGGCGTCACGGCCGGTGCGGCGGGTGCCCTCGCCGCCGGGGACGAGGAGCGTGTGCGGGTCCGGTGCCTCGGCCAGCGACTCGTCCGGTACGAGGGTCAGACCGCTGGAGGTGCGTACGGGGGCGCCGTCCGGGGAGGCCGTACGGATGCGGTAGGTGCCCGGGGTGTGTTTCTCGGCCCCGGCGAAGACCTCCAGGGGGCCGGTGACGTCGAGACTCTGTACGCCGTCGAAGAGGACGATCAGGACTGTTCGCTGCGCCATGTCATCGATTCTTGGCGGGCGCGAGGGTGGCCGCAATGACGAGCATCCCACCTTTCCTGCCATTCGGCGTCCGCCCTTGGATGACGTACCGACCAGTCGGTAACGTCCTCGTCATGACTATCGCCCTCGAGCCGCGCGCCGGCCGGCGCTGCCACAATGTCCTCAACGCGCTGCACGCGACGCTCTACTTCTCGCCCGATCTGGGCACGGAACTGGGCGCCCTCGGCATCACGCACCCCAGGGCCGTCAACTTCGCCGTGCGCGCGGCGGCGATGGGGCCGGTCGGGCCGG
The DNA here is from genome assembly GCF_040644055.1 of Streptomyces sp. NPDC047043. Lineage (NCBI taxonomy): Bacteria > Bacillati > Actinomycetota > Actinomycetes > Kitasatosporales > Streptomycetaceae > Streptomyces > Streptomyces sp. NPDC047043. The sequence goes on along the minus strand of NZ_JBEYVO010000022.1, from coordinate 140,671 downwards.
GCACGGTGACCGCGACCTTCTACAACTACAAGTACGCGCTCGTGGCCCGGCATGTGCCCGCGGTGTGGTCGGTCGCCGCTCCCGAGCAGGTGCTGGCAGCACGCGCGCGTGCCGTCGACGCGACCCTGCGACGGCTGCTGGGCGACGAGGCCGTGGCGTCCGCAGAGATGGCGGAGGCCGCGCGGCTCGCGCTGCGGGCCACCGAGGCCTGTACCCGCTCCGCCCGGCCGCTGTACTCCGCGCACGCCGATCTGCCGGTCCCCGAGGAGCCGCACCTGGCCTACTTCCACGCCGCGACGCTGCTGCGCGAGCACCGGGGCGACGGGCACCTCGCGGTCCTGATGTCGGCGGGGCTCGACGGGCTGGAGGCCGTCGTGACCCACACCGCGACCGGCAAGGGCATGAGGCCCAAGTGGGTGTTCGGCAGCCGGGGTTGGAGCCAGGAGGAGTGGGACGCGGCGGCCGGGCGGCTGCGCGAGCGCGGGCTGCTGGACGCGGACGGCGAACTGACCGAGCAGGGCGTCGCGCTGCGGGCCGGGATCGAGGCGGAGACCGACCGGCTGGACCGCGCGCCGTACGAGCATCTGGGCGCCGGGGGCGTGGGGCGGCTGACGGAGCTCGGGACGGTGTTCACGGGGGCCGCCGTGGCCGCGGGGTGCTTCCCGGCGGATCTGATCGGCAAGGGCTGAGGAGAGCTGGGTACCCGGGCCTCTCCCGGCCACCGTGGCCGGGAGAGGAAAGGGGAAACTCGTGTTCCGTGCGATCGCAGACGTACTGCGGCAGATCGGTGGCGCGATCGCCACCGTCGTAACCCTGCCCTTCCGCGCTCTGGCTCGGCTCTTCGGCGGAGCCTCCGGCTCGGCGCGGGGCCACCGGGCCTGATACCGCCGCCTCGCCCCGCCGGTGGGGCGCCCTGATCCCCGACTGTCGGTGCCACCTGCCACAATTGCGGCGCAACCTCAGTGGAGAAGGCGGTACGGGATCGTGACGACACCCGGATCCATCGAAGTAGGGTCCATCGAAGGCAGGATCGCCGAGGAGCTCGGCGTACGGGAGCGGCAGGTCAAGGCTGCCGTGGAGCTGCTGGACGGCGGTTCGACGGTGCCCTTCATCGCCCGCTACCGCAAGGAAGCGACCGAGATGCTCGACGATGCGCAGCTGCGCACGATCGAGGAGCGGCTGCGCTACCTGCGGGAGCTGGAGGAGCGCCGGGCGGCGATCCTCGACTCGGTGCGCGAGCAGGGCAAGCTCACCGAGGAGCTGGAAGCGCAGATCCGCGCCGCCGAGACCAAGGCGCGGCTCGAGGACATCTACCTGCCGTACAAGCCCAAGCGGCGTACGAAGGCGCAGATCGCGCGCGAGGCCGGGCTGGAGCCGCTCGCCGAGGGGCTGCTCGGCGACCCGACGGTCGATCCGCTCGCCGCGGCCGCCGCGTTCGTCGACGCCGACAAGGGCGTGGCCGATCCGCAGGCGGCTCTGGACGGCGCCCGGGCGATCCTGACCGAGCGGTTCTCGGAGGACGCCGACCTGATCGGCGAGGTGCGCGAGCGCATGTGGGTGCGCGGCCGGCTGGCCGCCAAGGTGCGCGAGGGCAAGGAGGAGGCGGGCGCCAAGTTCGCCGACTACTTCGACTTCGCCGAGCCGTTCACCGAGCTGCCCTCGCACCGCATCCTCGCGATGCTGCGCGGCGAGAAGGAGGAGGTCCTCGACCTCGTCCTGGAGCCGGAGGAACCCACGGACGGTCCGTCCTCGTACGAGGGCATCGTCGCCGCGAAGTTCCAGATCGCCGACCGCGGCCGTCCCGCCGACAAGTGGCTGACGGACACGGTCCGTTGGGCCTGGCGCACCCGCATCCTGGTGCACCTCGGCATCGATCTGCGGCTGCGGCTGCGCACGGCAGCCGAGGACGAGGCGGTGGGCGTCTTCGCCGCGAACCTCCGCGACCTGCTGCTCGCCGCCCCGGCCGGCACACGCGCGACGCTGGGCCTGGACCCCGGCTTCCGTACGGGTGTGAAGGTCGCCGTCATCGACGCGACCGGCAAGGTGGTGGCGACCGACGTCATCTACCCGCACGTCCCGGCGAACAAGTGGGACGAGGCGATCGCCAAGCTGGCCCGGCTGGCGAAGGAGCACGCGGTCGAGCTGGTCGCGATCGGCAACGGCACGGCGTCCCGCGAGACCGACAAGCTCGCCGGTGAACTCATCACCAAGCACCCGGAGTTGAACCTCACCAAGGTGATGGTCTCCGAGGCCGGCGCGTCCGTGTACTCGGCGTCCGCGTTCGCCTCGCAGGAGCTGCCCGACATGGACGTGTCGCTGCGCGGCGCCGTGTCGATCGCGCGCCGGCTGCAGGACCCGCTGGCCGAGCTGGTGAAGATCGACCCCAAGTCGATCGGTGTCGGCCAGTACCAGCACGACCTGTCCGAGGTGAAGCTGTCGCGCTCGCTGGACGCGGTGGTGGAGGACTGTGTGAACGGCGTGGGCGTGGACGTCAACACGGCGTCGGCCCCGCTGCTCGCCCGCGTCTCCGGCATCACTTCCGGCCTGGCCGAGAACATCGTGTCGCACCGCGACGCCAACGGGCCGTTCAAGTCCCGTACGGAACTGAAGAAGGTGGCGCGGCTCGGCCCCAAGGCCTACGAGCAGTGCGCGGGCTTCCTGCGGATCCGAGGCGGCGACGACCCGCTGGACGCGTCCAGCGTGCACCCGGAGGCGTACCCGGTGGTGCGGCGGATGGTGAAGACGTCCGGGCAGGAGGTGGCCTCGCTCATCGGCAACTCGGGCGTGCTGCGGTCGCTGAAGCCGAACGACTTCGTGGACGAGACGTTCGGTCTGCCGACCGTCACCGACATCCTCAAGGAGCTGGAGAAGCCCGGGCGCGACCCGCGGCCCGCCTTCAAGACGGCCACCTTCAAGGAGGGCGTCGAGAAGATCTCCGACCTGGCGTCCGGGATGGTTCTGGAGGGCGTGGTCACGAATGTGGCGGCCTTCGGGGCGTTCGTCGATGTCGGCGTGCACCAGGACGGTCTGGTGCACGTCTCGGCCATGTCGAAGACGTTCGTGAAGGACCCGCGGGATGTGGTGAAGCCCGGGGACATCGTGAAGGTGAAGGTCCTCGACGTCGACATTCCGCGCAAGCGGATCTCGCTGACCCTGCGCCTCGACGACGAGGCGGCTCCGCAGGGTCAGCAGGGCGGCGGTGAGCGCCGGCAGCGGGGCTCACGTCCGCCTCAGCAGCGGCAGCAGCAGCGCCAGGGCGGCGGCCGTGGTGGTCAGGGCGGCGGTTCACGTCAGGCGCCGCCGCCTGCCAACAGTGCAATGGCCGATGCTCTTCGCCGGGCCGGGTTGGTCGATCCGAAGAACGGGCGGCGTTAAGAGCTCGGGGCGACAGGTTGTGGGGAGCTGCGGGTCCGTTGTGGCTGGTCGCGCAGTTCCCCGCGGCCCTGAAGGAGGCGCTGCGCGCCCCTTCAGGCCTAGGGTGATGGCATGGTCACTTCGCGCGCCGTCACCTGGGAAGTGTTCGAGAGCCGGGGGTTCGAGACGGCCTGGGTCGAGCTCGGGGAAGGTGTGCTGCGGGCGCGTGGGCGGGCCGTCGGGATCGTTCCCGAGCCTTACTGGGTCTCGTACGAGCTGGAGACCTCCGAGCGGTTCGTGACCCGGCGGCTGAGGGTCACGGCGGAGACCGAGGCCGGGGTTCGCAGTCTGGATCTGCGGCACGACGGGCACGGGCGGTGGACCGCGGACGGTGAGCGGTTGCCCGGCGTCGACCGGGCGCTCGACTGCGATCTCGGGCTGTGCCCGCTCACCAACACCATGCCGGTGCTCCGGCACGGGCTCCATCTGGCGCCCGGCGAGCGGGAGTTCCTGATGGCGTGGGTGTCGGTGCCGGGTCTGGTCGTACGGCCGTCGCGGCAGAGCTACACGCATCTCGGGCGCACGAACGGCGGCGGGCAGGTCCGGTTCGCCTCCGGCGAGTACCGCAGTGACCTGGAGTTCGACGGTGACGGACTCGTCGTCGACTATCCGGGGCTGGCGACCGGTCTGCGCCGGGGCGCGTGACGGTCGACGCAGGCTGTCAGCTCGCCTCGGGGGGCCGGGGGGTGCCGTTCATCCGGGCGCGGTTCTCCGCGAGCAGCTCCTGGACGCGCCGCTCGACCTCCACGGCGTCGACGCCCAGAGCTCGGCCCATGTGGACGGCCCACACCTCCGAGCGCACGTTGGTCTCGAAGTCGAGGTCGGCGCGTACGTTCTCGCGGGCGGCCTGGCGGTTCTGGCTCACCATGACGAAGGTCGAGAGGAAGATCGCCTCCAGGCTGACGATCATGGTGAGCAGGCCGAAGGGGTACGGGTCCCAAACGGCTCCCTTGCCGAACGCGCCCTCGTTGCACACGATCCACACCGTGAACCACAGGGCGTGCAGGTACACGAAGGCCATGGTCCCGGCGAAGGCGGTGATCGCGTCCGCGATCCGGTCCTGCGTCCCGCGCATCCGCGTGACGACGTCCTGTTCGTGCGTGATCCGCACGGCCGGCCGTTTCGCCGTACTGCCCATGGCCCCTCCCTACCCCACGTCGAGTTCTAGCGTTCGGTGACCTTGCCCGCCGACACCTCCAGTCGCCGGGTCACGTGGACTGCGTCCAGCATGCGGCGATCGTGGGTGACCAGGAGGAGCGTGCCTTCGTAGGAGTCGAGGGCCGACTCCAGCTGCTCGATGGCCGGCAGGTCGAGGTGGTTGGTCGGTTCGTCCAGGACCAGGAGGTTGACGCCCCGGCCCTGCAGCAGCGCCAGGGCGGCCCGTGTGCGTTCGCCCGGGGACAGGCTCGCCGCCGGGCGCAGGACGTGGTCGGACTTCAGGCCGAACTTGGCCAGCAGGGTGCGTACTTCGACCGGCTCGGTGTCCGGGACGGCGGCGCAGAACGCGTCGAGCAGGGCCTCCGTGCCGTGGAACAGCTTGCGGGCCTGGTCGACCTCGCCGACGAGGACGCCGGAGCCGAGGGTGGCTGCGCCGGCGTCCAGCGGGATGCGGCCCAGCAGGGCGCCCAGCAGGGTCGACTTGCCGGCGCCGTTCGCTCCGGTCACCGCCACCCGGTCCGCCCAGTCGATCTGCAGGGAGACCGGGCCGAAGGTGAAGTCGCCGCGCTGTACCTCGGCGTCGCGCAGGGTGGCCACGACGGCGCCCGAGCGGGGGGCCGCCGCGATCTCCATGCGCAGTTCCCACTCCTTGCGGGGCTCCTCCACGGCATCGAGGCGCTCGATCATGCGCTGGGTCTGCCGGGCCTTGGCGGCCTGCTTCTCGCTGGCCTCGCTGCGGAACTTGCGGCCGATCTTGTCGTTGTCGTTGCTCGCCTTGCGGCGCGCGTTCTTGACGCCCTTGTCCATCCAGGAGCGCTGCATCTGGGCGCGGTCCTGGAGGGCGGCGCGCTTGTCGGCGTACTCCTCGTAGTCCTCGCGGGCGTGCCGGCGGGCTACGTCCCGCTCCTCCAGGTAGGCCTCGTAGCCGCCGCCGTAGAGGGTGATCTGCTGCTGGGCGAGGTCGAGTTCGAGGACCTTGGTGACGGTGCGGGTGAGGAACTCGCGGTCGTGGCTGACGACGACGGTGCCCGCGCGGAGGCCGGACACGAAGCGCTCGAGGCGTTCCAGGCCGTCCAGGTCGAGGTCGTTGGTCGGCTCGTCGAGGAGGAAGACGTCGTAGCGGGAGAGGAGGAGGGAGGCAAGGCCGGCCCTTGCCGCCTGGCCGCCGGACAGGGACGTCATCGGCTGGTCCAGGTCCACCGCGAGGCCGAGCGAGTCGGCGACCTCCTCGGCCCGCTCCTCCAGGTCGGCGCCGCCGAGGTCGAGCCAGCGCTCCAGGCTCGTCGCGTATGCGTCGTCGGCGCCGGGTGCGCCGTCGACCAGGGCCTGGGTGGCCTCGTCCATCACGCGCTGGGCCTCGGCAACGCCGGTGCGGCGGGCGAGGAACTCGCGGACGGTCTCGCCGGGGCGGCGCTCCGGCTCCTGGGGGAGGTGGCCGACGGTCGCGGTCGGCGGGGACAGGCGCAGCTCGCCCTGCTCCGGCGCGAGCAGCCCCGCGAGCATCCTGAGCAGGGTGGACTTGCCCGCGCCGTTGGCACCGACCAGCCCGATCACATCGCCGGGCGCGACGACGAGGTCGAGCCCGGTGAACAGGGAGCGGTCGCCGTGCCCGGCGGCGAGGTTCTTGGCGACGAGGGTGGCAGTCATCAGGGGGCTGATCCTAGTCGCCGTACCGCCTGGTCCTCAGCGGGCCATCGCCTCCACCAGCACGCTCCCGGCCGTCCGTGCCACCACGAAGGACTCCCCCTTGACCGCCTTGGCGTCCAGGGCGATGCGGTGGCGGCCCGGTTCGAGGACACCGTCGAAGACCTCGAGGGCGTGGGTGCGGTAGAGGCGGTCCAGGCGGTACGCGGTGAGGCGGACCCGGCAGGGGGAGGTGACCTCGACGCCCGCCTCGCCGTCGGCCGCCACCAGGCGGGTCAGGCGGCGCTGTTCCACGGGGCTGCGGTCCAGGGCGTGTTCGATCTGGGCGACGAGCAGCGGGACGATCGGGGCGAGGCCCTCGACGTACGCGACCTCGACGCCCGCCTGCTCGAAGGCGCGGCGTACGGCGGCGCGTTCCTCCCGGGTGATCGCGCGGCCGAAGGCGACGGCGCCGTAGCCGCGCAGTTCGTCGGCGTGGACGCCGTTCGTGTCGTGGGCGATGTCGGCGCCGATGCCGATGGTGCGCAGGGCGGCGGCGAGCTTGGCGAGCAGGGCGACGCGGGCGCCGATGAGAAGGACCCGGCGGCGGGTGCCCGGCGCTTCGCCGTCGAGAAGGGCGGCCAGCGCCTCGCGGTACTCGGGGCCGTGGAAGCGGAACGGCCCTATGCCGTGGTACCCGTTCAGATCCATGTCGGCGTGCTCCTCGGTCTGCCAGGCGAAGTCCCGCCAGATGTAGTCCTCGCCGTCCCGCTCGATGACCGCGGTGACGGCGCCGCAGGCCAGATCGGCGCACTCGGGGCAGCCGTAGATGACGTAGCGGCCGTCCGGAAGCGGTGGGTCCGCCTCCAGGAGAAGGCTGCGGACCTGTTCGGTGAAGATCGCGGGCGGGACGTCGGAGGCCAGTGGGGAGACGGCGTCCAGGTCGGAGAGCTGGAAGAGCAACGGACGGCCGTCGACGATGAAGTCCACGAAGTCCCGGTGAACCTGGTAGTCACCGTTGGCGAGGACTCCACCGGCACGCATCGCCGGTGCCAGGCCGAAGGTCGCGTACTCGGCAGACATGCTGTGAGTATTCCCGCAGTGGAAGCGATCTGCGCACGGCATGGGACATTCCGCTACGGTCCGGACGTGGAGAGTGGACTGAACAACGATGTCATCGTGGTCGGCGGCGGAATCATCGGCCTCACGACCGCTGTCGTCCTCGCCGAGCGGGGCGTACGGGTGCGGGTGTGGTCGCGGGATCCCGTCGAGCGGACCACCTCGGCGGTTGCGGGCGCGCTGTGGTGGCCGTACCACATCGAGCCGATCGCGCGGGCGCGCGAGTGGGCGCTGCAATCCCTGGATGTGTACGAGAAGTTGACGACGCGGGCCGAGTCGACCGGCGTACGCATGGTCGAAGGTGTAATGGGTGAAACCGAGCTGGACAGTGACGCGGCGTGGGCTGCCGCGCGGATTCCGGGGCTGCGGGCGTCGACGGCCGAGGAGTACGCAGGGTCGGGGCTCTGGGCCCGGCTGCCGCTCATCGACATGTCGACTCATCTGCCGTGGCTGCGGGAGCGGTTGCTGAAGGCGGGCGGAGTGATCGAGGAGCGTTCGGTCGGCGGCCTCGGGGAGGCCGACTCGCCGGTCGTCGTCAACTGCACGGGGCTGGGGGCGCGCGAGCTCGTGCCGGATGACTCGGTGTACCCCGTGCGCGGGCAGTTGGTCGTGGTGGAGAACCCCGGGATCAGCACCTGGCTCGGCTCCACCGGCCCCGACGGGGAGATGGCGTACTTCTTCCCACAGCCCGGGCGACTGCTGCTGGGCGGCACCGCCGACGAGGACGCATGGTCGACGGAGCCGGATCCTGCGGTGGCCGAGGCGATCGTACGGCGGTGTGCGGCGCTGCGGCCGGAGATCGCGGGGGCGCGGGTGCTGGAGCATCGGGTGGGGTTGCGGCCGGCGCGGGACGCGGTCCGGTTGGAGCGTGAACTGCTCGCGGACGGGCGGGTGTTGGTGCACAACTACGGTCACGGTGGGGGTGGGGTGACGGTGGCCTGGGGGTGTGCGACGGAGGCGGCCGGGCTGGCTGTTCCGGCCGCCTCCGGGTGAGCGTGCGGCTCAGCAGTCGGTCACCGGCTCGCCCGAGGTGAGGTGGTAGGGCGCTCGCGCGTCCAGGAGCAGAGGGACCAGGGCCCGCAGGGGCTGGCGGAGAGGGACGTAGCTGCCCCTCGACTTCACTCCGTGCAGGGCGAGTTCGTCCTTCACCTCCGTGTACTGGGCGTCGGTGAGCCGGTAGCCGCAGGGCGGGTCCTGGATCACCTCGGACGGTTCGGGCGGGTCGTTGTCGGCGCCGCCGAGGTAGATCGGGCCGGTGTCGGCGTAGCCCACGCGGCGGGCGGTGCCGGTGGCCGTCTCGACCTGTGCGCGGTGCTCGTCCGTGAAGTCGAACAGGCCGTCCAGGGCGGCGAGTTGGGAGTCCACCCGGCGCCTGTTGTTGGTTGCCTCGTCGACCTCGGTCAGCGGGTCGACGCGGCTCTCGATCAGCAGCCCGACCGAGTGCTTCACACCGGACATGTTCCGCAGGATGCGTTCCTGTCCGTCACCGGCGGTCTGCTTGATCGGGTCGCCGGTCACCGGATCGGTCCAGATGCCGTACGTGCCGGTGGTGTAGCCGGCCTGCCGGGCGGCGGGGCGGACGTACTCCTGGGACAGCGTTTCGGCCTCGTCGTGGACCGTCTCGTCCGTGTTGAGGTTGCGCGGCCAGAGGTCGAAGAGGTCCTTGTCGTAGTACTTGGGCGTGGGTGTGTATTCGTGCAAGTCGTAGACCACGTCCGGGTGTTGGTCGCGCAGGACCGTGGCCATGGCGCGCGCCTCCGCGGTCTGCAGGGCGAGGTGGTCGCGGTTGACGTCGACGCCGTCGCTGTTTCCGCGGGTGTCGGCGGCACGGCCGTCGGGGTTGGCGGTGGGCACGACGAACACCGTGGTGCGGTCCAGGAAGCGGCGGGTCTGCCGGTCCGTCGTGTAGGCCAGGTCGCGGATCGTGGTCAGGCAGGCCTCGCGGCCGGAGGGTTCGTCGCCGTGCTGGCTGCAGACGAGCAGGACCTTGTTCGGAGCCGAGTGGGAGCCGATACGGGCCAGTTGGAGCGGGCGGCCCTGCTTCGTCGTACCGATGCGGGCGACGGAGACCCTGGCGCTCGCCCTGTCGACGCGCGCCAGGAACTCCTGCTCCTCGGCCTCGCCGGTCCAGCGGGCGCCGTTCGTCTCCTCGAAGCCGGTGCGCGGCGGGGGCTCGGAGGCGTCCGCCGGTGCCGCGGCGAGGGAGGCGAGCAGGGCGGCCGCCGTTGCGGTGAAGGCGCGGATCACCGGGCTCCTTCCGGGACGCGGTGGATGCCGTTCGGAGAACGTACGCCGTCCAGGGTCGTGGCCGAGGGAGCAGCGGACGCCGTGCCGCCGGACGTGGCGCGGGCGAAGGCCGGCGCGCCGCCGACGAGCGGGACGCGGGCCGAGGTGCGGGACAGGTCCAGGGTGAGCGTCGGCTTGTCGGCCGGCGGGTCGATGAGGTCCTTGTCGGTGCCCGCGACGATCAGGGCGAGGCGGTGGCCGGCCGGGACGACGTGGTCGGCGGCGGCGAGGTCGAGGGTGATGGTGTAGGCCTTGCCGGGGGTGAGCGGGACGCCCTTGAGGTCGGAGGCGTAGTTGCCGAGGTCGGCCCAACCGCGGCTGAACACGGTGTAGTCGACGTCGGCCCTCTTGGCCTGGGTGTTCTTGAAGCAGGCGCTGTCGCCCGAGGTGCTCGCGCCCCAGCAGCTGCGGTCGGTGAGGGTGGTGATGCCCTCGGCGGCGTCGGCGTAGTCACGGATCGTGTCGGACCCGAGGTCGACCAGGACGGCGGAGAGGTGGGCCGTCGGGGTGGTCGGGGTCGCCGTGATCGTGACCTTGGAGGAGCCGGACAGGCGCAGGTCGCGGGTGAGCGGCTTGGTGACGAAGCCGGCCTTGTCGGGGGTCGACTTGTCGATCTGTGCGGCCCAGTCGGTCTCGCTCAGCTGCGGGTTGTCGGTGAAGGTCTCGATGCCGGAGCCGGTGGCCGGGCCGAGGGTGCCGACGCCGGGCTGGGCGCCGGCGGCCGGGCGCAGGGTCGTGGTGGCGGTGCCGCGCGGGGGCCAGGACCGGGAGGTGACCCACTGGTCGGGGTGGCGCTCGATGTCGGCCATGGGCTCGCGGTCGATGCCGTTGTCGTAGCCGAGGAGTTCGTGGTCGAACCAGCGGTGCAGGGTGTCTACCCAGGTGGCGCGGCGGAAGTCGAACGGGTCGACGTGGCCGGTCTGGGAGAGCCAGATCTTGCGCTCCACGCCGTTCTTGGCGAGGGCGTCCCACCACTGGCCGAAGTGCTTGGTGCGGACGTTGAGGTCCTGCATGCCGTGGATCAGGAAGACGCTCGCCCGGACCTTCGAGGCGTCCTTCACGTAGTCGCGCTCGGTCCAGAGCGAGGTCCAGTCACCGGTGCGCGGCGCCTCGTCGACGAGCTTCTTCTGTACGGCGGCGCACTTGGCCCGGGCGTCGGGGCTGTCGACGTAGTTCGAGAGCCAGTCCGGGCCGGAGTCGTAGAGCGGGGCGCCCTTGGCGAAGTAGTAGTCGTACCAGGAGGAGATGGCGCTGATCGGGACGATCGTCTTCAGGCCCTTGACGCCGGTGGCGGCGACGCCGTTGGCGATGGTGCCGTCCCAGCTCTTGCCGATCATGCCGGTCCTGCCGTTGGTCCAACCGGCTTTCGCGGGAACGGTTCCCGTGCGGGTCGTGTACGCCTTGGCGCGTCCGTTCAGCCAGTCGATCACGGCCTTCGCGGACTGGATGTCGGAGTGGCCGCCGACGTCGACGCAGCCGTCGGAGCGGTTGGTGCCGGCGAGGTCGACGCCGACGAAGGCGTAGCCGCGCGGGACGAAGTAGTTGTCGTAGAAGAGCGGCATCTGGACGACGTTGCCGTTCGCGTCGTACGTCTTCTTCTGGCTCTCGTTGCCGCGGCCGCAGCAGGAGTAGTAGGGGCTGGCGTCCATGATGACGGGCACTTTGCGGCCCTGCTGGGCGGGTTCGCGGGGACGGACGATGTCGGCGGCGACTCGGTCGGTCTTCCCGTCGCCGTCCCCGTCGAGTCCGGTGTCCACCCATACGGCCTCGCGGATGGCGTCGGCGTAGGAGTGGACGGGCCTGCTCTCCCGCGTTTTCTGCGGGGCTGCGTGGGCCGCCACCGGGGTGAGGAAGGCTGCCATCAGGACGGCGATGACCGCCGTCGCGAGCGTTCTCCAGGTCGTGAAGCGCATGCGTATCGGCATGCGCGGGACGCTACATCGGTCAACTCCCGTGCAGAAGAGGGCAGTAAAAGGCCAGGTGGGGCGAGGGTGGCCGAATAAGGCGCATGGCACGGCGTCGCTCATGACGGCCAAATGGCGATCGTGTGACACATGGGGCCATGGACATGCCCGGGGACACAGGGACTCAATAGGCTCCGAACAGACTTCGTTCCCCCACGACTTGGAGCTTTCGTGCACCGCAGAATCATCGCGCCGGGCGCACTCGCTGCGGCGTCCCTGATGCTGGCGATCCCGGCGTCGGCCGCGAGCTACTCCCCTGGCGCTCCGGGCATCGGCGACCCCTACTACCCGGCCTACGGCAACGGCGGATACGACGTCTCCCACTACGATCTGCGTCTGCAATACCAGCCCGCCACCGACGAGTTGGCGGGTACGGCGACGATCCTCGCCAAGACCACGCAGGACCTGTCGAGCTTCGACCTGGACTTCCTGCTCGACGTCAACGAGGTGCGCGTCAACGGCGCCAAGGCCTCCTTCGCGGCCTCGGGCCAGCACGAACTGGTCGTCACCCCGAAGACACCGCTGGCCAAGGGCACACCGATCACCGTGGTCGTCCGCTACAGCGGGGTGCCGTCCACGAAGAGCGCGTACGGCTTCAACACCTGGCACCGCACCCCGGACGGGGCCGTCGCGGCGGACGAGCCCGAGGCGGCCTGGTGGTGGTTCCCGAGCAACGACCACCCGCTCGACAAGGCGACCTACGACGTGTCGGTGGCCGTGCCGGACGGCACCCAGGTCATCTCCAACGGCCTGCTGCAGTCGACGAGTTCACGGCTCGGCTGGACCCGCTACAACTGGCGGGAGAACAAACCGCAGGCGACCTATCTGGCCACGCTGGCCGTCGGCAGGTTCGACATCACGACCAGCACGTCCGAGGGTGGCATTCCGGTCATCAACGCCTACAGCAAGGACCTCGGCGACAACGACGGGGCCGCGCGGGCGAGCGTGGAGCGGACCGGGGAGCTCGTCGACTGGCTGAGCGGCTACTTCGGGCCGTATCCCTTCAGCTCGGCCGGCGGGTATGTGCCGAACACGACCACCGGGTACGCGCTGGAGACGCAGACGCGCGTGTACTACAGCCCGCGGCAGTTCGCGAACGGCTCCAACACCTCTGTGGTCGTGCATGAGTTGGCGCACCAGTGGTACGGCGACTCCGTGTCGCTCAAGGGCTGGAAGGACATCTGGATCAACGAGGGCTTCGCGCGGTACGCGCAGTGGCTGTGGTCCGAGCACGAGGGCGAGGGCACGACGCAGGAGCTCGCCGACTATGTGTACGCCTCGCATCCGGCCGACGACGCGTTCTGGACCGTCAAGCCCGGTGACCCGGGTGCGGACAACCAGTTCGACTCCGCCGTCTACGACCGGGGCGCGGTGGCCGTGCAGGCGTTGCGCAACGCGGTGGGGGACGACGCGTTCTTCGCCATCCTGAAGGGCTGGCCGCAGGAGCACGCGTACGGCAACGCGTCCGTCGCCGACTTCGAGGCGTACGCCGAGAAGGTTTCCGGGAAGTCGCTGTCCGCGCTCTTCGACACGTGGCTGTTCCAGCCGACGAAGCCGGCCGCCCCGGCGGCGCGTTCCGCTTCGATCGCGAAGACGTCGACGGCGCCCGCGCAGCCGAAGTCGTGGAAGAAGATCGAGGCGACGAACGACGTGCACGCGCACTGACGAGTGTAGGCAGGGCAACTGCCGTGCGGCCCGGGGCGGTTGCCCCGGGCCCGCGCGTTGCGGATTGTCGAAAATTTACGCGGTTTCACGCGTGGTTCGTGGTCTTGGCTGGGAAGCTCCTGTCCTGAGCGGCACACCTGTCTGATGCGAGATCGCTCCGGGGGGACACGGTGTGCGAGGAGCGGGGGGAGAAACTGTGTCACAAACGCAGAACGCCGGTAGTGGTCTGGCGTTGTGGAGGGCGTTGGTTCTCGTCGGGGCGGTGCTGCTGGCCGCCGGCCTGATCGGTGGCGTACCGCTGTTCACCCTGCTGGGCTCACCCGTCGCCATCGTGGGTGTGGTCGGGCTGTTGGTGGCTCGGCGCAGACAGGCCTGACGGGGGGGGATACGCGATGTCCACGTGGAACGGGATCGGCACCAAGTACCTGGGTTACAGCCATCGCAACCGCGACGGCAGCCACTACGCCACCGAGTGGGGTGTGCTGTTCGACCTGCCGGTGATGCCGCTGCGTCGGCATCGGCTGAAGGTCGGCAGAACGGTCCACGCCACGGCCGGGACGGTCAACAAATCCAGCACCCGGTTCGCGGTGCTGGAGGAGACGCCGCTCAACGGCCGTGAGATTGCGCGTACTTATCTGACCTGGTGGGTGCTGGGCCCTCTCGTCGCGCTCGGCCCCGCGGCCCTGTTCGTCTGGCCGGTCAGCAGCAAGCCGGATGCCGGGTTCGGGGCGTGGCTCTTCGTTCTGGTCCTCTCTGCCGCGTGGGTGATGGGCTCGGGGGCGGCCATGGTCACGTTCAGTCGGCGTCAGCGCGGGCTGCCGTAGAAGTCGGCGGCGCGGGCGAGGAGTTCGTCGCGGGCAAGGGCGGCGGTCTCGGTGGACGGGACCGTGCAGGCGTACGCTCCGGCGAGCGTGCCGTACTGCGCACAGCGGTGCGGTGGCTCGTCGTTCAGCCAGCCGAAGAGGAAGGCCGCCGCGAAGGCGTCGCCCGCGCCGTTTGAATCCACGACCGGCGTCTGCGGTGGCACCGCCGGTATATGGGTGATCGTGCCGTCGGTCAGCAGGTACGCGCCCTCGGCGCCGGCCGTGGCGACGACGACCCGGGCCCTTCCCTGCTCGGCGATACGGCGCATGGTGCGCTCGGGGTCGGTCAGGGCGGCCGTGGAGAGGAAGACCACGTCCGCCACGTGTGCGAAGGGTTCCTGGTACGGGTTCTCGCCGTCCCAGTTGTGCAGGTCGGTCGAGAGGGTCACGCCGGACTCTCGCAATACGGGCAGGGCCTCGGCGCAGGGCTGGGTGATCGAGACGTGCGCGTGACGGCTCGCTTCGGCCAGCTCGCGGACCAGGGGCTCGAGCAGGCGGTCCTCGCCGAGCGTGCGGCTCGCGTCGTAGAGCGACAGCCGTCTGCCGTCGGGGCCGACGAGGTTGACGGCGCGCTTGGTGCCGGCGGGGTGGGCGACGGCGGTGAGTGCGATGCCGCGGTCCCGGTGCAGGCCGCGGACCAGGTCGCCCTCGGGGTCGTCGCCGAGCATGTCGAGGTGGTGGACGCGCAGGCCGAGGGCCGTGAGGCCCAGGGCCACGAAGTCGCCGGTCTGTCCGGCGCGGGTGCGGATGCCGCGCTCGATCATGTAGCTGTCGGCGTACGGAAGCGGCAGCTCCGGCACGTACACGATGGTGTCGACGCCCGCGCCGCCGAGCACGAGGACGTCGGTGTCACGGCTCAACTCCCGTTCTCCCCATGGTCGTAGACGGTGACCTTGATCCCCCGCTTCACGAGCCGTTCGATGATGAGTGGCTCGACGCGGGACCACTTGCCGCCTGCCAGGCCGCACCCTATCCGCGGCATGTGGACGGAGGCGTCGAGCTCCAGCGCCTTGTCGGCCAGCTTGGCGAGGGCCGCGTCGATCGCCTCGTACCGCACCGGGACGCCCTTGCTGCCGGTGCGCGTCCCGCGCTGCCCGATCAGGTTGGCCACCCACACATACGGCTCGACCTGCACGAACTGGGCCGCGCCCAGCCCGAAGTCGTTCGCCGCGCGGTGGCGGTGCCAGGCGCGGTACGCCGCCTCGGGCTCGGGCCAGCGGCGCGATACGGCTACGACGAAGCCCTTTCCCCAGCCCCCGCTGTCGTTCGCTGTCGTTGCAGACATGGGCGATCACCTTGACCCCCTTCACCGACGGAACGGTGGCGTCACCCCGGATGTAGATGATCTCCGACATGACGCCACCGTAGACGCCGCCACTGACAACGGCCCCTGGTTGTCCGCGCCCCCAGGCCGCGCGGGCTACTTCGTCAGCTCCGTCAGTTCGCGGTCCTCGTCGCGGCCGACCCGGCGACGGACCGCGTACCAGCCGCCCACCAGCAACGCGGCGATCACCGGGGATGTACTTGGCCTGCGCGTTCGGTGGAAGGCGCAGGCCAACGCGTTCCTTCCCCCGGCACCGGGGCGTATGCGATGGCGTGGATCACAGAGCGGGACTTCTCACAGGCCCCACCGGCCCCTCGAACCGGGTTTCGCAGTACTGGTGTGACAGCGATACTGCTGCACATGACGACCGACGCCGAGGAGCCGACGCTCACGATCGACGAACTGGCCGCGCGAGCCGGCATCACGGTGCGCACGGTCCGCTTCTACGGCACCAAGGGACTGCTGCCGCCGCCGGTGATCGGTCCGCGACGGGTGGGCCACTACGGCAGCGAGCACCTGGCCCGGCTCGCGCTCATCGAGGAGCTGCAGCTCCAGGGCATGACGCTGGCGGCGATCGAGCGCTACATGGAGCAGCTTCCGCCCGGCCTGAGCCACCACGACCTGGCGATCCACCGGGCCGTGGTGGCCTCCTGGGCTCCCGACAGCGTCGAGACGGTTACGGCGGCCGAGCTGCAGCGCCGGGCCGGGCGGCAGCTCGACGAGGACGACGTCGAGCGGCTCACCGCCATGGGCGTGGTCCGGCCGGACGGGGACACCTACCGGATCGACGCGGGCCTGCTGCGGCTCGCCGTGCAGCTGCTGGACGTACCGCTGTCCCAGGACGCGATCCTCGCCGCACGGAAGGTGCTGATCGCGCACTCACGGGCCGCGGCGCACGAGCTGTCGCAGCTGTTCCGGGGCGAGGTGTCGGAGCGGGCCGAGCAGGACGTGAAGTCCCTGTCCGCGCACATGGAGCCGATCGTCGTCCAGGCGCTGCTGACGACCTTCCAGCGGTCGCTGAAGGAAGAGGTGCACCAGTGGCTCGCCGCCTCAGACGAAGGCCGACCCTCCTGACACGTTGAGCGTCTGCCCGGTCAGGAAGCCGCTGCCCTCGTCCACCACGTACAGGAGCGTCGAGACCAGGTCGGACGTCTCCTGGGTGCGCGGCACGACCTGCCCGGAGCGAACGAACTCGAAGCCGCCGTCCGCGCCCACCGTCCGCTCGGCGGTGGCGGTGCGCACCATGCTGGGCGCGATCGCGTTGACGGTGATGTCGTACGGGCCGAGGGCCGCGGCGAGCGCGCGGGTGAAGCCGATCAGGCCCGTCTTCGAGGCGACGTACGGGACCATCGTGGGCGGCGCGGTGTAGACGGCCGCCGAGACGATGTTGACGATACGGCCCCACCCGGCCGCCTTCAGGTACGGCAGCGCGGCCTGCGTGACCAGGAACGGGGCCTCCAGGTTGACGCGCATGATCCGCCGCCAGTCCTCGGCGGTGGTCTCCTCGAAGGGCTTCGCGGGGTAGACGCCGGCGTTGTTGACGACGACGTGCAGCGTGCCGAACCGGTCGATGACGCGCTCCAGTCCGGCCCGTACCTGCTCCTCGTCGGTGACGTCGCCGACCAGCTCCACGTAGTCGAGGATCTTCCCGGCGGTCTCCGACTGAGGATCGAGATCGAGGCCGGCGACCCGGTAGCCGCGCCCGGCGAGCGCGACGGCGAACTCCTGCCCGAGGCCCTGTGCCGCTCCGGTCACCAGGGCGGTACGCGTCTCCATGGGGCGAGTGTGATGACCCCTCAGGCACTCCACAAGGGCGCATTTCACTCGCTGAAACGAGTCTGTTGCCGCTCGCGGCCGTGGGGCCGACGCTGCGGGGCGACGCCAAGACGGGCCGCAGCCGGGCCTGGCACCAGCCGTACGGGAGCCGTGTCGCATGACCGAGACCGAGCGTGCCGTGGACGACGCCGAGCGCGCCCGCGATCAGGGTGGCGGACCGCGCCGGATCGGGCCGCTGCCGCGGCTGGTGCGGGACGAGCTGGGTGTACTGCTCGTGCTGGGGCTGCTGATCGCCGGGATCGGCATCCCGTACCCGGACTTCCTGGACACCGACAACCTGCTCTCCACGGCCCACAACTCCGTCTACATCTCGCTGATGGCGTGCGGCATGGTCTTCGCGCTCGCCATGCGCGAGGTCGACCTGTCGGTGGGCGGCACCTATGCGATGTGCCTGGTGGTCGGGGCGCTGCTGGTGCGGGGCGGGCTGAATCCGTGGCTCGCGGTGCCGGTGATGCTGGTGACCGGGATCGCGGCGGGCGTGTTCAACGCGCTGGTGACGACGCTGCTGGCGCTGCCGTCGTTCATCGTGACGCTGGGCACGCTGATGCTGTACCGGGGCGTCGGGCTCGCGCTCGCCGACGGCAAGCAGATCACCGATCTGCCGCTGGACAACTCGTTCTTCACCGTCGCGGGCGGCGATCCGGGCGGGGTGCCCTTCGCGTTGTGGGTGCTGCTCGTGGTGGCCGTCGTGCTGGCCGTGGTGCTCGCCCGCACCCGCTTCGGGGCCCGGGTGCGGGCGATCGGGTCCAATCCCGACGCGGCCGCGTTCAGCGGCATCCCGGTCGTCCGCACCCGTGTCCAGGCCCTGGCCCTGTCCGGGCTGACCACGGCGTGCGCCGCAGCGCTCGCCCTCGCCTTCTACGGCGCCGGCGACCCGACCCTGGGCCAGGGCTACGAGCTGCAGGCGATCGCCGCGTGCATCATCGGCGGCACCCCGCTGGCCGGCGGACGCGGTTCGGTCGTCGGCGCGGTGGCCGGCGCGATGATCCTTTCGGTCGTCGCCTCTGGGCTCGTGTTCTTCGAAGTACCCATCAACTGGACGTCGTTCGCGACCGGCGGGGTCATCCTCGTCGCCGTCGCGGCCGACAGCGCACTGCGGCGCACCGGACGCCGACGCAAGTGAACACCCCGCCTGCGCAAGGCTCTTGGAGGCCGTGATGCATCCCCGACTCCGTACGACCGCCGCGGCGCTCGGCGCTCTGGTGCTGCTCGGCGCCGCGGGCTGCGGCGACAACAGCCCAGGCGGCAAGGGCGACAAGCTGAACATGGGCATCGCGGTCGCCAACATCTCCCTCAACTTCGCCCACGAGATGGTGCTCGGCGCCGAGAGCGCCGCGAGTCATGCGGGGAACGTCAACTTCAAGGCCGTGGGGCCGCCGAACACGGACGGGCCGGCCGAGGTGCAGCTGTTCCAGAACCTCACCGCGCGCGCGAAGGACGGCATCGTCCTGGAGAACCTCGACCCGCCGATCTTCACCCGGCCCGCCGCGCAGGCCGTCGACAAGGGCATCCCCATCGTCGCCCTGGACACCTCACCCACCGAAGGCAGCAAGGTCGACTTCTATGTGGGGAACGACAATTACGCGCTCGGCGAGCTGATGGCGAAGGAGGCGCTGAAGCGGCTGGGCTCCGACCCGAAGGGCCAGATCGTCATCGGCGTGCCCAACCCGGGGACACCGGTGCTGGACAACCGGGCGAAGGGCATCGCGGACACGTTCAAGAAGCAGGCGCCGAACGTCAAGGTGCTCGGCCCCTTCCAGACGTACAGCGACCCCGGGCAGAACTACAGCTCCTGGTCGGCTCAAGTGAACGCGCACCCAAGGGCGTTGGCCTTCCTCGGTGTGGGCGACGCCGACAGCTACAACCTCGCCAAGATCAAGAAGGCGGAGAAGGGCAAGTGGCTGTCGGCCGGCTTCGACGTCGACCCCAAGACCCTGGACGCGGTGAAGGACGGCTCGAACTTCGTCACCGTCGACCCGCAGCACTTCCTCAAGGGCTATCTCTCCACGGCGATACTGATCGACTCGGTCCGCAACAAGGACGGCAAGCTGCCCGAGGGCTGGTTCCTCTCCCCCGGCGGCGTCGTCGACTCCTCCAACATCGACGAGATCATCGCCCGCCAGAAGTCCTCCGATGCGGCCTACGACTGGTACAAGCCGACCATCGACAAGCTCCTCGGTGACCAGAAGGCCAACATCAAGCCCCTGACGGACGCCCGCTGAGATGACCTACGGCGACATCCTCGTGGCGCAGGGCCTGGTCAAGTCGTACGGCGGCGTACGGGCGTTGGACGGGGCCGCCATCCGGCTGCGGGGCGGCGAGGTGCACGCGCTGGTCGGGGAGAACGGCGCGGGCAAGTCGACGCTCGTACGGATCCTGTCGGGGACGCTGGCGGCGGACGAGGGGGCGGTGCGGTCGGCCCGGGACACCCGGATCGCCGTGGTCTCCCAGGAATTGAGCCTGTTCCCCGATCTGACCGTCCGCGAGAACCTCTTCCCGACCGGGCCGCCGCGGCGCTTCGGAATGCTCGACCGGGGTGCGATGGACCGCGCGGCCCGTCCGGTCCTCGCCGAGCTGGGCCTGGACCTGGACCTCGGTCTGGAGCTCGGTGAACTCCCCCTCGCCGACCAGCAGTTGACGGAGATCGCGCGGGCACTGCTGCGCAGCCCCCGGCTGCTGATCCTCGACGAGCCGACCTCCGCGCTCCCGGCCGCCGCCGTCGACCGGCTCGAACGGGTCCTGCGCACCCTCACCGGGCGGGGCATCGCCGTCCTGTACGTCACCCACTTCCTGGACGAGGTGATGCGGTTCGCGCACCGCGTGACGGTCCTGCGGGACGGGCGGGTCGCGCTGGCCGGGGTGCGCCGCACGGAGGTCGACGTGCCCGAGCTGGTCACGGCGATGCTGGGCGGGCGCCCGGAGCAGCCGGCGCGCCGGAAACGCGCGGTCGTCGACCTGCCGCCGCCGGTGGTGCTGTCCGGGGTGAGCGTGCCCGGTGAGCTCAGGGACGTGACCTTCACCGTGCGGGCGGGCGAGGTGGTCGGGGTCGCCGGGCTGCAGGGAGCGGGGCATCTCAGCGCCTTGGAGGTGGTGTGCGGGCGTTCGGCGATCTCGGCGGGGCGGGTGGACGTCGCGGGCCGCGGGCTGCCGCGCTCGCTTCGGGAGGCAATCCGGGCGGGCGTCGCCTTCGTGCCGAGCGACCGCAAGCGGTACGGGCTGATGGTGGACCGGGCGGTGTGGGAGAACACGACGGCGGTGAGCTGGCTGGCGCTGGGCCGCGGCGGCGTGCTGCCCTCGCGGTCCGAACTGGTGCGCCGCACGGCCGACTTGACCGGGCGGCTACGGCTGCGCGGCGGCCCGTACGACATCGTGGCCCGCCTCTCCGGCGGCAACCAGCAGAAGGTCGTCTTCGCCAAGTGGCTGGCGACGGAGCCGAAGATCGTGGTGCTCGACGATCCCACGCGGGGCGTCGACGTCGGCGTACGGGCCGAAATGCACCGCATCGTGGGCGAGTTGGCGGCGGGCGGCGCGGCTGTCCTGATCGCGTCGACCGACCTCGCGGAACTGACGGAGGTGTGCGACCGGGTGCTGGTGTTCGTACGCGGGCGGATCACCGGGGAGGTGCACGGGGAGCGGCTGACGGAGCATGCGCTCGCGGTGGCGATGCAGCAGACGGTGCCCGAGTCGGGGTGACGCCGGGCGCCCGTGCGCGGCGCGGGGGCCTGCGACAGCGGTGTCCGCGAACGGCTGTGCCGAGCCAGGCGAGCGGACTGCGCACGGAAGCCAGGCGGGCGCACCCCACGCAGAGCCAGGCGGTGGCATGCAGCACTTGGGGCCCGAGTCGGGGTGACGCCGGGCGCCCGTGCGCGGCGCGGGGGCCTGCGACAGCGGTGTCCGCGAACGGCTGTGCCGAGTCAAGCGGGCGGACTGCGCGCGGAAACCAGGCGGGCGCACCCCACGCAGAGCCAGGCGGTGGCGATGCAGCAGACGGTGCCCGAGCGGGGGTGACGAGGCGGACGTGAGTCAGGCGGAGAGTTTGCGGGTCAGGGCTCTCGCCGCCGCGCACACCCGGGCGCCGACGCGGTCGACGTCGAGGCGGCGGGTGCCGCCGGTGACGGAGATCGCGGCGATGGGGCGGGGGCCGTGGTCGCGGGCGTAGATCGGGGCGGCGACCGCGGAGATGCCGACCTCGGCCTCCTCCAGGTTGACGCCGTAGCCGCGGGCGCGGGTCAGGGCGAGGTCGCGGGCGAGCTGGCCGGGCAGGACCAGGGTGCGCGGGGTGAGGCGGGCCAGCGTGCGGTGCGGCGGGCGCGGGTCCTGGGCGAGGAAGACCTTGCCGGTGGCGGTGCAGTGGGCGGGCAGCCGGCCTCCGGTGCGGGAGACGATCGGGGTGGCGCGGCGGCCGGTGACCTTCTCCAGGAAGAGGGTGTCGGCACCGTCGGGGACGGCCAGGTGCACGTTCTCCTGCGTCAGCTCGTGCAGGTCGCCGAGGTACGGCAGGGCCGCGTCGCGCAGTTCGCGCACGGTCGGCGCCGCCTGGCCCAGCACGAACAGCCCGAGCCCGATGCGGTAGCTGCCCTCCTCGGTGCGCTCGACCAGACCGAGCCGGACCAGTTCACCGAGCAGCCGGTGCGCGGTGGGCTTCGGCAGCCCCGTGCACAGGGCCAGCTCATTGAGGCTGAGGGCGGTGTCGCAGTCGCCGCAGGCACGCAGCAGCAGCACCCCGCGCGCAAGCACCGACTTCGGCAGCTGCCCGTCCGTCATGGATCGATGGTGGTCGCTCGCGCGGGCGGGTGACAAGGCGTGGGCGACTGTGAATCCGGCGCGCCGCAGGCCCCGACGATCACTGCCTGAGCGGTACGTCGACCAGCAGCGGCCGGGTCAACTCGCCTGCCCCGGCGACCAGTTCGCGCAGATGGTCGGCGTCGGCCGCGCGGACCGCGTCGACGCCGAAGAAGCGGGCCGCCTGGGTGAAGTCCAGCTGTCCCAGGTCGGTGCCGGGGCAGACGCCCGTGCCGCCCGTCGCCTCGTAGGTGTCCTGGAGGGTGCGGTAGGCGCCGTTGCTCATGACGACGAACAGGACGGGGACCGCCTGACGTGCCGCGCTCCACAGTCCCTGCAGGCCGAACAGGGTGCAGCCGTCGCCGAGGACGGCCACCACCGGCCTGCCGGGTTCGGCGAGCGAGCGGCCGACGGCGGCGCCGATGCCCCAGCCCAGGCCGCCGCCGACGGTGTGCAGGTAGCTGCCGGGGCGGTCGAGGCGGACGAGGCGGCGGAGCAACAGGCCGACGGTGATGGCCTCTTCGACGACCACCGCGTCGGGGGGCAGGCCGCGGGCGACGGCGTGGGCGGCGGCCCAGGGGGCGAGCGGGGCCGGGGAGTAGGCGGCGCGGGCGGCGGACTCGGCGCGGGCGCGGTCGGCGGTGTGGCGTTCGCCGGCGCGCAGGATGCGGGCCTTGGCGGTGTGGGCGGGGACGCGGTCGCGCAGGAGCTCGCACAGGCGGTGGAGGGAGGGGGCGAGCGCGCCCACGAGCCCCGCGGCCGCCGGGAAGTTGCGGCCGATCTCGTGCGGGTCCGAGTCGAGCTGGACCACGGTGAGCCCGGGCGGCAGCGCGGGGCCGGGCGTGTAGTGGTGCGGTGTGAAGGCGTGCGCTCCGGCGATGAGCACGGTGTCGTACTCGGCGAGGGCGGCCCGGATCGCGTCGTGGCGGGGCGGCAGCATCCCGGCGTAGAGGGGGTGTGTGGTGGGGAAGTCGAGGCAGTCGGCCATCGGCTGGTGGTGGACGACCGCGCCGCACGCCTCCGCCGTACGCACGAGCGCGCCGAGGGCGTCCTCGCGGCCCACGCCGTCGCCGGCGACGATCGCCGGGCGGGTGGCCGCGCCGAGCAGGTGGGCGGCGCGTTCGAGGCCGGCGGCCGGTGCGGGTGGGGGTGCGGGGGTGCGGGCCGGGACTTCGACCTCCGTCTCCTCGCCGAGCACGTCCATGGGGACGGAGAGGAACACCGGTCCGGCGGGCGGTCGTACGGCCAGGGCGAAGGCGCGGCGCAGGGCGAGCGGCAGGTCGTGGGCGTGCTGGACGTCGTACGTCGCCTTCACCGCGGGCGTGGCCAGGCCGATGAGGTCGCCGGAGAGCATGGGGTCCTGCTGGAGGTGGCGGCGGTGCTGCTGGCCGGCCGTCACGACGAGGGGGGTGCGGGAGCGGCGGGCGTTGAGCAGGCCGATGAGCCCGTTGGCGAGCCCGGCGGCGATGTGCAGGCTCACGAACGCGGGCCGTCCGGTGCCGCGGGCGTATCCGTCGGCCATGGAGACGACGGCGCCCTCGTGGACGCCGAGCACGTACTCGGGGCTGCCGTGGGCGTCCGCCAGCGCGGACAGGAAAGGGAGTTCGGTGGTGCCTGGGTTGCCGAAGACGCGGTCCACGCCCTCGCCGCGCAGGATGTGCAGGACGGCGAGGGCGGGACGGTATCCCATGGGGGGCTCCTCGGGGACGGCGACCGTGCGAGCCTTTCGCCGATCAGCGTGCGGGGCCCCGGCCGGGCGGGCAAGGGGGCCGTGTCGCTGAGCGATACGACGCGCCTGCGACGGGTCTCACCCCGCCGCCCTCACCGCCGGGACCCCCGACCGTCACGCGTCCGAGAACCGCTCCCCCTTCTCCGCCTTCTCCACCAGCAGCGCGGGCGGCTCGAACCGCTCCCCGTAGCGCTCGGCCAGCTCACGCGCGCGTGCCACGAAGCCCGGCAGGCCGCCCTCGTAGCCGTTGATGTACTGCAGGATGCCGCCCGTCCAGCCGGGGAAGCCGATGCCGAAGATGGAACCGATGTTGGCGTCGGCGACCGATGTCAGGACGCCCTCCTCCAGGAGCTTGACCGTGTCGAGCGCCTCGGAGAAGAGCATGCGCTCCTGCATGTCCTCGAAGGGGATCTCGGCGCCCGCGCGCGTGAAGTGCTCGCGCAGCCCGGGCCACAGGCCTGTCCGCTTGCCGTCCTCCCCGTACTCGTAGAAGCCCGCACCCCCGCTGCGCCCGGTGCGCCCGAACTCGTCGACCATGCGGTCGATGACGGCCTCGGCGGGGTGCGTCGGCCAGGTGCCGCCCGCCTCCTCGACGGCCCGCTTGGACTCGTTGCGGATCTTGCGCGGGAGGGTGAGCGTCAGCTCGTCCATCAGGGAGAGCACCTTCGCCGGGTAGCCGGCCTGGGCCGCCGCCTGCTCGACGGACGCGGGCTCGATGCCCTCGCCGACCATCGCGACGCCCTCGTTGATGAAGTGGCCGATCACGCGGGAGGTGAAGAAGCCACGGGAGTCGTTGACCACGATCGGCGTCTTCTTGATCTGCCGGACCAGGTCGAAGGCGCGGGCCAGGGCCTCCTCGCCCGTGCGCTCGCCCTTGATGATCTCGACGAGCGGCATCTTGTCGACGGGCGAGAAGAAGTGCAGTCCGATGAAGTCGGTCTGGCGCTCGACGCCTTCGGCCAGCGCGGTGATCGGCAGGGTCGAGGTGTTGGAGCACAGCAGCGCGTCCGGCTCGACGATGTGCTGGATCTCCTGGAAGACCTTGTGCTTGAGCTCCGGGTTCTCGAAGACGGCCTCGATGACCGCGTCGCAGCCCGCGACGTCGGCGGGGTCGGCCGTCGGCGTGATGAGCGCCAGCAGCGCGTCCGCCTTCTCCTGGCTCGTACGGCCCCGGGACACCGCCTTGGCGCAGAGCGTCTCGGAGTAGGCCTTGCCCTTCGCCGCCGCCTCCGCCGACACGTCCTTGAGGACCACCTCGATGCCGGCGCGGGCGCATGAGTAGGCGATGCCCGCGCCCATCATCCCGGCACCCAGGACGGCGACCTTGCGGACCTGGCGGGGCTCGATGCCCGTCGGCCGGTTGGCGCCGGAGTTGACGGCCTGGAGGTCGAAGAAGAACGCCTGGATCATGTTCTTCGAGGTCTGGCCGGCCGCCAGCTCCACGAAGTAGCGGGCCTCGATGACCTGCGCGGTCTCGAAGTCGACCTGGGAGCCCTCCACCGCCGCCGCGAGGATGTTGCGCGGGGCCGGGTAGGGCGCGCCGTTGGTCTGCTTGCGCAGGTTGGCCGGGAAGGCGGGCAGGTTGGCCGCGAACTTGGGGTTGGCCGGGGTGCCGCCCGGGATGCGGTAGCCGGGCCTGTCCCAGGGCTGCTGCGACTCGGGGTTGGCGTCGATGAACGCGCGCGCCTTGGCGAGCAGTTCGTCCGGGGTGGCGGCCACGTCGTCGATCAGGCCGTTCTGCAGGGCGCGCTGCGCGTTGTACTGGGTGCCCTGGAGCAGGACCTTCAGCAGCGCGTCGGCGATGCCCAGCAGGCGGACCGTACGGACCACGCCGCCGCCTCCGGGGAGCAGGCCGAGGGTGACCTCCGGGCAGCCGATCTTGGTGCCGGAGGTGTCGAGCGCGACCCGGTGGTGGCAGGCCAGGGCGATCTCGTAACCGCCGCCCAGGGCCGCGCCGTTGATCGCGGCGACGACGGGCTTGCCCAGGGTCTCGATGCGGCGCAGGTTGCGCTTGATCGCCATACCGCCGTCGAAGAGGTCCTGCGCGGTCTCCGGGGTGACCCGGATGAGGTCACGGAGGTCGCCGCCGGCGAAGAAGGTCTTCTTGGCGGAGGTGAAGATGATGCCGCGGATGGAGTCCTTCTCGGCCTCCAGCCGGTCGGTGATCACGGCGAGGGAGTCGCGGAACGCCTGGTTCATGGTGTTCGCGGACTGGTTCGGGTCGTCGAGGACGAGGGTGACGACGCCGGTGCGGTCCTGTTCCCAGCGGATGGTGGTGCTCTGAGTCATGACGAGGGTCTCCGTAGAAGTCTCTGAAGTCTCTTGGTTCCGCCGGGTGTTCAGATGCGCTCGACGACGGTGGCGATGCCCATGCCGCCGCCGACGCAGAGGGTCGCGAGGCCGTACCGCTTGTCCTGGCGCTCCAGTTCGTCGACGAGCGTGCCGAGGATCATGGCGCCGGTGGCGCCCAGCGGGTGGCCGAGGGCGATCGCACCGCCGTTGACGTTGACCTTGTCCAGGGACAGGCCCATGTCGCGCACGAAGCGCAGGACGACCGCCGCGAAGGCCTCGTTGATCTCGACGAGGTCGATGTCGTCGATGGTCAGCCCGGCCTTGGCGAGGGCCTTGCGGGTGGCGGGCGCGGGGCCGGTGAGCATGATCGTCGGCTCGGATCCGGAGACCGCGGCGGAGACGATCCGCGCGCGCGGGGTGAGGCCGTGGCGCTCGCCGACCTCCTTGGAGCCGATGGCGACCAGCGAGGCGCCGTCGACGATGCCGGAGGAGTTGCCCGCGTGGTGGACGTGGTCGATCTTCTCGACCCAGTGGTACTTCTGCAGCGCCACGGCGTCGAAGCCGCCCAGGTCGCCGATGTCCGCGAAGGACGGCTTCAGCTTGGCGAGGGAGTCGGCGGTGGTGCCCGGGCGCGGAAACTCGTCGTGGTCGAGGACGACCAGGCCGCTGCGGTCCTTCACGGGGACGACGGAGCGGTCGAAGCGGCCTTCCTTCTGTGCCGTGGCCGCCCGCTCCTGCGAGAGCGCCGCGTACTCGTCGACGTCGCGGCGCGAGAAGCCCTCGATGGTGGCGATCAGGTCGGCGCCGATGCCCTGCGGCACGAAGTTGACGGCCAGGTTGGTCATCGGGTCGTTGAACCAGGCACCGCCGTCCGAGGCCATCGGCACCCGGGACATGGACTCCACGCCGCCCGCCAGGACCAGGTCCTCCCAGCCCGAACGGACCTTGGCGGCGGCCATGTTGACGGCCTCCAGACCGGACGCACAGAAGCGGTTCTCCTGTACGCCGGCCACCGTGTCCGGCAGTCCGGCGGCGACCGCGGCGATGCGGGCGATGTCGGAGCCCTGGTCGCCGACCGGTCCGACGACGCCGAGCACGATGTCGTCGATCGCGGCCGGGTCGAGGCCCGGGAAGCGGTCGCGGATCTCGTGGATGAGTCCGACGACCAGGTCGATGGGCTTGGTGCCGTGCAAGGAGCCGTTCGCCTTGCCGCGGCCGCGCGGGGTGCGGATCGCGTCGTACACGTACGCTTCGGTGCTCACTGGAAAGCCTTTCGGGGATGAGGGTGGGCCGAGCGGGAGGGGCCTCAGCCGAGCAGGGAACGGCCGATGATCTCCTTCATGATCTCGGTGGTTCCGCCGTAGATGGTCTGGATACGGCCGTCGGTGAAGGCCCGGGCGATGGGGTACTCGGTCATGTAGCCGTAGCCGCCGTGCAGTTGGAGGCAGCGGTCGGTGACCCGCTTCTGCAGCTCGGTCGCCCACCACTTGGCCATGGAGGCGTGCACGGCGTCGAGCTGCCCGTCCGAGTGGTCCTCGACGCAGCGGTCGATGAACGCGCGCGTGACGGCGCACTCGGTGGCCATCTCGGCTATCTCGAAGCGGATGTGCTGCTTGGTCGCGAGCGGCCGGCCGAAGGCCTCGCGCTCCTTGACGTAGTCGGTGGTGATCTCCAGCAGGTGCTCGGCGGCGGCGATCGCGGAGACGGCGATGCTCAGGCGCTCCTGCGCGAGGTTGGTCATCAGATGGACGAAGGCGCCGTTGAGCGTGCCCAGCAGGTTCTCCTTGGGCACGCGCACGTCGCGGAAGAACAACTCGGCGGTGTCCTGCGCCTTCTGGCCGATCTTGTCGAGGTTGCGACCGCGCTCGAAGCCCTCCGTGCCGCGCTCGACGACCAGCAGCGACAGACCGTGCGCGCCGCCCTCCGGGGTCGTCTTCGCAACGACGATCACCAGGTCGGCGAGGATCCCGTTGGAGATGAACGTCTTGGAGCCGTTCAGCACCCAGTGGTCGCCGCGGTCCTCGGCGTGCGTACGGATCCCCTGGAGGTCGGAGCCGGCGCCGGGCTCGGTCATGGCGATGGCGGTGATGATCGAACCGTCGCAGAAGCCCGGCAGCCAGCGCCGCTTCTGCTCCTCGGTGGCGAGGCCGGTGAGGTACGGGCCGATGACGTCGTTGTGCAGGCCGAGGGCGAGCCCGGGCGCACCCGCGCGCGTGAACTCCTCGGCCAGCACGGTGGCGTAGCGGAAGTCGGACGTGCCGCCGCCCCCGAACTCCTCGGGCACGGCGAGCCCGAGCAATCCCTGCTTGCCGGCCGCGCGCCAGGCCTCGCGGGAGACGATGCCGTCCTTCTCCCACTGCTCGTAGTACGGCAGCACCTCCCTGGCCAGGAAGGCGCGCACCGTCTCGCGGAACGCGTCGTGCTCGGGGGCGAAGATCTGCCGCTTCATTCAAGGCCTTTCAGGAGGTCGGGCACGTCCCAGTCGCGTGCCACGTCGGTGGTGTCGGCGCCGGGCTGCGCGGGGCCGGTCCGTACGGCCGTGGGGGTCGCGGAGAAGCGGGGTGCGGGCGCGGGCTGGGTGATGCCGCCGTGGTCGGTGAAGGTGCCGCGGCCGGCGAGATGCGGGTGCTGCGGGGCCTCGCGCAGCGACAGCACGGGGGCCACGCACGCGTCCGTGCCGTCGAAGGCGGACGTCCACTCGTCCCGGGTGCGGGACTTGAAGCGGGCGGCGACGGCCTCGCGCAGGTCGCCCCAGCGGGTCCAGTCCTTGCGGGCCTCGGCGTGCTCCTGCAGGTCGAGGAGTCGTACGAACTCGTCGTAGAACTGCGGCTCCAGCGGCCCGACCGCCATGTACTGACCGTCGGCCGTCTCGTAGGTGCCGTAGTACGGGCAGCCGCCGTCGAGGAGGTTGGCGCCCCGCCGGTCCTGCCAGCCACCGGCCGCGAGCATGCCGTGGATCATCGCCGAGAGGTGGGCGGTGCCGTCGACGATCGCGGCGTCGACGACCTGGCCGATGCCGGCCGCGCGCGCGTGGTGCAGGGCGGCGAGGACCCCGACGACGAGGTAGAGGGAGCCGCCCGCGTAGTCGCCGAGGAGGTTGGCGGGGGCGGGTGGAGGCTCGCCGGGGCTGCCGATCATGCCGAGGGTGCCGGTGAGGGCGATGTACGCGATGTCGTGGCCGGCGCGCTGGGCGAGCGGGCCTTCCTGGCCCCAGCCGGTCATCCGGCCGTAGACGAGCCGAGGGTTGCGGGCGTGGCAGGCCTGCGGTCCGATGCCGAGCCGTTCGGCGACGCCGGGACGGTAGCCCTCGATGAGGATGTCGGCGCGTTCGGCGAGGTCGAGGACGCGGGCCGCGCCGTCCGGGGCCTTCAGGTCGATGATCACCGAGCGCTTGTTGCGGTTGGTGACGTCGTACTCGGGGTTGATCGCCAGACCCGGGCCGCCGGGCCGGTCGACGCGCACGACGTCGGCGCCGAGGTCGGCGAGGAGCATGGCGGCGAACGGGCCCGGTCCGATACCGGCCAGCTCGAGTACGCGCACGCCGGTCAGCGGGCCCTGTCCTGGCGTCGTTGCCGTTGTCATGCAGCCCCCATTGGCGTGACACAACTGATGTAACACCAGTGATGCTAAGAACCTGTTCCACTGGACACAAGACCTGAACGAGCAAGCGCTTAGACAATCAGGGTTTCAGGGCGTTCTTCGGCACGGACACCGCTTACCTCCGGGCTCGTCGTCGGGCTCCGCATCCTTCACGCTAGCCTCGGCCACCGACAACGGCGCGTGCTGCGGAGCAAGGGGTGTCATGAACAGGCTGAACAGGGCGGACCGTCCGTACGACATCGTGCTCTTCGGAGCCACGGGCTTCGTCGGCGCGCTCACTGCGGAGTACCTCGCCGCGCACGCGCCCGACGGGCTGCGCTGGGCGATCGCGGGCCGCAGCGAGGAGAAGCTGGAGCGGCTGCGCGGGCGGCTGCCGGGTGCCGAGAAGGTGGGGGTGCTGCGGGCGGACGTGTCCGATCCGGCCTCGCTGCGCGAACTCGCCGAGCACGCGCGCGTGGTGGCCACGACGGTGGGCCCGTACGTGACGTACGGGGAGGAACTCGTCGCCGCCTGCGCCGACACGGGGGCGGACTATCTGGACCTCACGGGTGAGCCGGAGTTCGTGGACCTGACGTACGTCCGGCACGACGCACGCGCGCGTGAGACAGGCGCACGTCTGGTGCACGCCTGCGGGTTCGACTCCATCCCGCACGACCTGGGCGCGTACTTCACCGTGCAGCAACTGCCGGAGGGCGTGCCCCTGACGGTCGACGGATTCGTCACCGCCGACGCCACCTTCTCGGGCGGTACGTTCGCCTCGGCGCTCAACCAGTTCTCACGGGTGCGTCCGATGTGGGCCGCCGAGCGGGACCGCAAGCGGCACGAGCCGCGTCTGGTGGGCAGGCGGGCCACCGCGCCCACGGGTGCGCCGCGGTTCGCGAAGGAGGTCGGCGCGTGGGCGCTGCCGCTGCCGACGATCGACCCGCAGATCGTGCGCCGCTCCGCGCAGGCCCTGGAGCGCTACGGCCCGGACTTCCGCTACCGGCACTACGCGGCGGCGCGGCACCTGCCGGTCGCGGTCGGCGGGATCGCGGCCGCGGGCGGTGTCTTCGCGGCCGCACAACTGCCGCCCGCCCGGCGCTGGTTGTCGGACCGCCTCAAGCCCGGGGACGGGCCGAGCCCCGAGAAGCGCGCGAAGAGCTGGTTCAGGGTCCGCTTCGTCGGCGAGGGCGGCGGCCGGCGGGTGCTCACGGAGGTCGCGGGCGGCGACCCCGGCTACGACGAGACGGCCAAGATGTTCGCCGAGTCGGCGCTGTCGCTGGCCTTCGACGACCTTCCGCCGACGGCCGGCCAGGTCACCACGGCGGTCGCGATGGGCGACGCGCTCACGGAACGGCTGCGGCGGGCGGGGATCATCTTCCGGGTGGCGTCGAGCCGGTGAATTCGGACTGCTGGGGCCGCGGTGGCGACGTCGGGGTTCCGAGGCGGCGCCTCAGGAAGGGCTCCTGGGACAGTACGGCGCCCACGCTGAGGCAGACGGCGATGGCCGCACACACGACGATCAGCCAGGACAGCAGGACGAAGACCGAACCCGCGGAACCGTAGTCGCCCAGTGCCCGGTTGAGCGCTCGTGGCATGTAGAAGTGTGCCGTCACGGACAGACAGCCGACCGCGATCGCCGTGAGGACGGCCCCCGGCAGGAGGGGCGCCCAGCGGACGACGCCACCCAGCAGAAGATGCTGGGTCCACCACCACAGGGCCGCCTGCATGACCAGGACGAGCGGAAGCGCCAACCACGTCCCCAGGCCGAACCCGTCGTGCACCAGCCCTTGCACGACCAGTGCGCCGAGCCACAGGGCGATCCATGCGAGCCACCTCCACGGAGCGAGCTTCGTCCCGCCCCGGGGCAGCAGCCAGGCCCGCCGGCACAGCCGCTGCACCGCGCGACTGACCGCCGTGGCCGACAGCAGCACCATCAACCCGCCCACCACGCCGATCGCCTGGCGCAGATCCTCGTCGGGTGGCGCGAAGGCGTGCTTCACCTCGGACTTCGTCTGCCCGGTCAGTCCGAAGACGGCGCTGATCGATTTGACGACCTGGTCCTGCATCGCCTCCGGCGCGTATGCGCTCAGCACGAGCAGCAACGGGACGGCGGTCAGGAAGCACTGCGCCGCGATGCGGGTGGCGGAGTCGAAGATGTTCACCGACACGATGCGGTCGACGAGTCCCGTGATGACCGGGTAGCGGCTCTCCAACCGCGCGTGGACGGCTTTCAGTCGGGCCGTGAGTTCCCGTGAACGATCACGCCACCGTGACGAGCTCGCGTCCTCGCCCGTACCCTCGCGCCGCATCAGCCGCCAGTCTCCATTGCGCCGCTCCTTCCCTTTCCAGAGTGCGCGACGAAGCGGGCCATGGCACCTTGCCGTGCAAAGGAGCGCACAATGGACGCGTGCGGCTCACCCGAGACGAGATGCGGCGGGCCACCGCCCTGCCTAGGCTCGCAGCGTACGGTGCCTGATGGGATAGCCCATGGTCCTCGACCTCCTGCTCATCGCCCTTGCCATCACGCTGGACCCTCTTCCGGTCATGGCGTTCGTCCTGGTCGTGGCATCTGTCAAAGGCGTACGGACGGGACTTGCCTTCATCGCGGGATGGACGGTGTGTTTCGTCGCGGTGATCGCTCTGGTCCTGACGCTGACCGGCGGGAAGCCCCCGGAGCCGAGGTCGCCGCCGTCCACGGTGACCCTCGCGATCAAGGCCGCCATCGGAGTGTCTCTGATCGCGTACGGCCTCCACCGACGCCGACGGCCCGCTCACCACGAGCGTTCCGACACCGCCGCCTCGTCCTCGCAGGGCAAGTCCTCGTCCCTCACCGCCCGGATAGACCGCGGCGCGATCTGGCCGGCCGCGGGGCTTGCCATCGCTCTCCAGCCGTGGGGTCTCGTCGCTGCCGGCGCCATGACCGTGGTGGAGGCCGACGGCTCCCACCCCACGACCTGGCTGGTACTGGTCGCGTTCTGCGTCATCGCGACCGCCAGTCTGCTCGCCGCCGAGCTGTACGTGGTGCTCAAGCCCGCATCGGCCCGACGCAAACTGCATGAACTCCGCTCGTGGATGCAGGGCCACGCGGAACACGCGATCGTGTACGGCAGCATCGTGATCGGCCTGTGGCTGGCGGGCAAGAGCATCTATCAGCTGGCCGGTTGACGCCCCACCAGCACGGCGGGCGTTCCTTCCGCGTCAGGCGAGGAGCCGGCGCTTCTGGGCCTCGAATTCGTCGTCCGTGAGCACTCCCCGGGCCTTGAGCTCGCCGAGTTCCTTCAGTTGGTCGATCTTGCGGGTCATGTCGTCGCCAGTGGTCTGCTGTGCCGCGGGCGCGGCGGGTGCGGGCGGCGCGACGTCCTGCTGGTAGGCGAGTTGCCGTTCGCGGTCCTGCTCGGCCCAGCGGCCCGCCTGCCGCCGTGAGACGCGGTTGGACACCGCTGTCGCCGTCCCCGCGACCACGGCCGTACGGGCGACGCCACGAAGGAGTCCTGGCATGTCACTCATCTCCCTGTGCTCCGTGCGCGGTGTGGCGCTGCGGTGGCCGAGGCCGGTCTCACCGGGCGGCTCCACCGGAGGACGTCGTCGCCTCGGCGGCGTCCAGAGACGCCAGCAGCGTGTCCACGGAGATGCGGCCGCTCGCCACCATCTCGGCCCCGCTGCGCCGCAGCGCACGGGCGAGGGGCGCGGCCCAGAGGTTCTCGTACACGAGGACGGCGGCGGAGTTGCCGGGCGCCAGCGCGGCACCGGCGTCGTCCAGGTCGCCCTGGTCCAGCAGTCCCGACGAGGCTCCCTCGAACACCGTCAGATCGACCTCTTCGCCCACCTGCCGGAGTTCCAGCACCTCGACCGAACCGTCGGTGCCCTTGCGGATGAACACGAGGTCGAGAATGCGGATCACACCGCGCTCGACCAGATCGACGAGCAGGGGCAGGCCCTCACCCGTCATACGGCTGCCGGGAAACTCGACGATCAGGTAGTCGACGGGTCCCATGTCCCCGATGTCCTGCTGCATGGCCACTCCTCAGGAGGTGACTGGAACGCGGTCACGCCTCGGGCGTCGGTCACCCGCAGCGCAGCCGGAAAATCAGCCCCTTCAGCCATTGCAGCACTCGGCTCGGCCCCCTGCATGTTCAGTCGGCGGCCGGCGGGAGTTCAGACCGACCATCCCGCGATGGTGTAGATCATCCCGGCGATCCAGCCGAGCCCCGCCAGCACGGCGAGGATCAGCGCAGCTGTCACGGCACGCTCGACGGGACGGTTCGGGTCGGCGAGGGGCTTCGGTGCGCGGTGCGTGGTCATGCGGTGCGTCGTCATGCGGCACAGCCTGCCGACAGCGGCCATGTGCCCACATCCGTACGGGTACTCAGTCCAGGTACTCAGGTACCCCGTCGCGCGGCTCCGGCGGCCGCTCCCCGAGCGCGTCCGCGATCCGGTCCCGCACTGCGGGGTCGTACGCGGCGATGGCGAGCTGCCAGGCGAGTGGGCCGATCTGCCACCCGGCGTGGTGGTCGAAGAACGGGGGCGGCCCGGCCGCGTTGTGAGCGACCTTGCCCACCAGCTCCGCGAGGCGGAACAGGATCCGTTGCTCCTGCGGGAGTTGCTCCGCCCGGTCTCCGCGGACCAGCTCGAACACCTCCCGTCCGCGGCTCCACCGGTCCCGGTCGGCTGCCAGCTCCAACGCGGCCTCGATCTCCGGTGTCCGGCCCGGGCCCTCGGCCGCCGCCTCGAGCACACGGCCCGCCCAGGTCACCGGGTCGGGCTGACGCTCGAACACGGTGCGTCCCCACGATCGGGTCCGGTCCGCCGCCGCCAGGTCGGCGAGCGGCTGTCTCGGCGCAGCCGCCTCCCGCAACGCCGTGCGGCACAGCGCGTCCGCCCTGCGGGTCGTCTCCGGGAGGCGGTACTTCGGGGTCAGGGCCAGCACGTGGGCGCAGGCGTTGTCGAGGTCAGTGCGGTGGCCCACGGAGACGAAGACCGGCTTGACGGCCTCGCGGGTGCGCAGGGCACGGCCGACCTCTTCGGTGTCCGCGAGGAGCGGTGACGTGCTGCCCCGCTGAGCGCCCGGGTCGTCGTACGTGAAGGTGAAGGGGTTCTTGGCGACGCCGATCGTGGGCAGGCCGGTGAGGACACCGAGGTGGCCGGCGAGGCCGAAGCGGCGTGGGTGGGCGAGGCCGTAGCCGTCGCAGACGACCAGGCCCGGCTCGCACGGCAGGGCGTCGAGGGCGGCGAGGACCGTGGGGATCTCGCGGAAGGCGAGCAGGCCGGGGACGTACGGGAAGGAGATCCGGCCGACGGCCGTGGCCTCGGCGACGACCTCCAGGGTCGCCGCGTGCAGGACGACCGCCGCGGCCGCGACGACGTCCCGCTCGTCGTCGTAGGCCACGTCGACACCGGTGACATGACCCGTGCCGGGCGGCGGTCCCGGTTCGTCGAGCACCAGGCGTCCGCGCAGCTCGTCCTGAACGGTGCGGGCCTCTTCCTCGGTCGCGGGCCAGCCCGCGGGGATGCGTACGGTCGTCATGATGGCGACGAGCCTACGGCTCGCTGCCGGCGCCGCAGGCTCGCGATCCTGTTCGTACCGGAGTCGTGCGGTTCAGCCTTTCTTCGCGTTCAGCGCGCGCTGCAGCTGGTCCTTGTTCATGTTCGAACGGCCCTCGATGCCGCGCTGCTTGGCCTCGTTGTACAGCTGGTCGCGGGTCGGGCCCTGGGAACCCTGACCGGACCGCCGGCCACCCCGCTCGCCGGACGACATGTCCTTGGTGGAGCTGCGGCTGGCCGACTTGGACTCGCCCGACCGGGCGCGCTCCTTGTTCACCGTCCTCGCGGCGATCTCCTCGGCGCGCTTCTTGCTCTCTCCCCGGTCCTGCGCGCTCTCCTTGATGTGCTCGTACTGGCGTTCCCGCTTGGGGCTCGAACCACGCGGCATGTTCGCTCACTCCTCTCACAGTCGGCGACCGAGTACCCGCAATCGAGCCCCATGCGTCACCTCTCCAGGCGAGCCACCCGCCCCTGCTCCCCCGCCGCCCAGCAGCCCAGGTCCGCCGTGCAGTCCACGGTGTCGTACGACCCCGTGTCGACCGTCCGCCAGGTGCGGCCGCCGTCGGTCGTCAGATCGGTGCCGGTCGGGCCGACCGCGAGGGCGGCGGTGCGGCTGTGCGGGAGCCAGGCGGCGCCGGAGCGGTAGGCGGGCGGCGGCTCGGCGGCGGGCTGCCAGGTGCGGCCGCCGTCGCCGGTGACCGCCGCGGCCTGCGGTGAGGACTGGTCGGGGCGGTAGTCGCCGCCGACCGCGAGGCCGTGGGTGCGGTCGCGGAAGGCGAGCGCGAAGACACCCTTGGCGGGGTCGCCCGCCGGGATCGGCGTGTCGGCGGCCGTCCAGGTGAGCCCGCGGTCTCGGGAGTGCAGCACGCGTGCGCGTGCACCGCCGCCGGTGGCCAGCCAGACGTCCGACGGGCCGGAGGCGACCAGGCACTGGCCGCTCGCCGCGAAGCCCGCCTCGCCGTCCAGCGCGGCCGGCATGCCGGTGTTCGGGAGGACCTTCCAGGAGCGGCCGCCGTCGCTGGTCGACAGGATGCGGAACTTGCCGTCCACCGGGTCGCTCATCGCCAGGCCGTGGCGGCGGTCGAAGAAGGTGAGGCAGTCGTAGAAGGCCCTGGCGTCGGTGTTGCGGAAGGACTCGGTCCAGGTCGCGCCGCCGTCGTCGGTGCGGTACACGCGGGAGGCCTCGCCCTCGCCGATGGCCAGCACCACCGCGCGCCGCGCGTCGAACGCCTGGATGTCCCGGAACTGCAGATCGGTGACGCCGGGCGGCGAGACGTTCCGCCAGCTCGCCCCGCCGTCGGTGGTGCGCAGCACGGTGCCCTGGGTTCCGGCCACCCACGCGGTGTCGCGGCTCACGGCCGACAGCCCGCGGAAGCGCACACCGCTCGCTCCGGTGTCCTTGACCTCCCAGTGCGGCGCCCGGTGCTCCGGCTCGTGCGCCTGCGCCGGTACGGCGGTCAGCGCGGCCAGCGCCGCCGAGCACACCGCCCCCGCGGCCACCGTGCGAAACGTACGTCTCATTCGTCGCGTGTTCCCCATACGCCTCATGGCGGGCGAAGCTAGCCGACGCCTTGTACGCCGTCCAGACGGCGGGATCGCCACAACTGCCCGTCGGGACACGGGAGGTGGGCCTCGTCACTCCCGTGCATGAACACGGTGACGGAGGTCACTCGAATTCCGGGTGCACGGATTGGCTGATTCCGGCGTCTCTAGCAGTGCCCCGCCCGATCCACCCGAAGCCCGTCCAGCCGTCACAAGGGAGCAGGCGTTGTCCACCGTCATCGAGCAGCCCGTGGAGGCCCGCCTCGTCGCGGCCGCGCCGCGTATGCCGAGCATCCCGGCGAAGCTGCACTACGACCGCAGCGATCCGTTCGCGGTCCGCATGACCTTCCCCGCCCCGGCGACCCTGGAGGGCGTGGAGGTCTGCTGGACCTTCGCGCGCGAACTCCTCTCGGCCGGTCTGGAGGGACCCGAGGGTCACGGCGACGTACGGGTGCGGCCGTACGGCTACGACCGCACCGTCCTGGAGTTCCATGCCCCTGAGGGCACCGCCGTCGTACACGTCCACTCGGAGGACGTACGCCGGTTCCTCGGCGCGACGAGCGACCTGGTGCCGGTCGGGCTGGAGCATCTGCAGCTGGACCTGGACCACGACCTGGCCGAGCTCATGCGGGACGCCTGCTGAGCCTGCGCGGTCGGCGCCCGGCTCCCAGCAGTCCGTTGAGCTCGCCGTAGTCGAGGCCTCGCTCGAGCGTCCCGTACGTCCCCGCGCCCAACAGCTCCCTCGCGGCGCGGCGGACCAGGGCGTGCACCGCCTGGGCGATGGACGAACCGACGCTCACGCGCGCGACGCCGAGCGCGGACAGTTCGGCGACCGGCGGGGCGCCGGGGCCTGCCAGCACGTTCAGTGGGCCGTCGATTCCGTCGACGAGGAGTTTGAGTGTTCCCGGTTCGACGGCACCGGGGACGAAGATCCCGTCGGCGCCCGCGGCGCGGAAGGCGGCGGCCCGTTCCAGGGTGAGGTCCACTTCCCCGGCGCCCCTGAGGAACGTGTCGATCCGGGCGTTGATGAACAGCGGGACGCCCTCCGCGTCGGCGGCCTCGCGGGCGGCGGCGATGCGTTCGGACTGCTCGGCGACGGAACGCAACGGGCCCGTCCCGGCCTCGTACAGCGCATCCTCGATGTTCACGCCGACCGCGCCCGCCGCGAGCACCGCGCGGATGGTGTCGGCGACACCATCCGCATCTGGCGCGTAGCCGCTCTCGATGTCCGCGCTGACGGGCACGTCGACCGCGGCGGCGATGTCCGCGGCGGCGGCCAGGGCCCGGTCGCGGTCCAGTCGGTCGCCGTCCGCCGAGCCGAGCGCCCAGGCAAGGCCCGCGCTGGTGGTGGCGATCGCGGCGGCGCCCGCGTCCTCGATCAGGCGGGCGCTCGTGGTGTCCCAGGCGTTCGGCAGGACGAGCGGCCGGCCCGGGACATGCAGGGAGCGGAAGGCCAGGGCACGGTCGCGGAGAGGGTTCTCGGTCGTCATGCGGCTCACTCAACCAGCCGCTGCGGGGCGGGAGCTGGCAGGAATCCGACGTGTACGTGCAGCGCGAGAGCCGCCTCAGTCGCCCGTCGTCACGGCCACCGTCGTCACCGTTGCGATCACCGCCGTGTGCACCTCGGTGACGACCTTCCGCAGCGCCGGCGCCGCCGCCCCGCTGCGCTCGGTGAGCGCGTCCACGCGCGCCTTGTGGCGCTTGCGGTCCTTGCCCGGCACCACGGTGCGCAGCTCCGCGGCCGCGGCGAGGGCGACGACGGCCGCGTCCCGGTCGGAGACCTCCGCGACCGGCACCGGCCCCTCGAGGACCCGCCGCGCCTCCTCCTGGAGCGCGTTCACGAGGGCACCCTGCTCCAGTACGTGCTCCACGCTCGGGAAGACGCCGAGCACCCGCTTCTTCTCCGCGCGCAGGTAGCCCGCGGCGGTCAGCTGCTCCCGTACCGCGTCCAAGGTCACGCGCGCGTGCAGCGTCACCCAGGTCCGCCACCGGTGCGGCCGCGACTCGCGGACCAGCTCCAGCAGCCCGTCGAGGGCGGTGTCCCCGGTGAGGGAGTCCATGTCGGCGGGCGTGGCGATGCCGTCCTCGTCCACGAGCAGACCGCGCTGGGCCAGTTCGGTGAGGGCGCCGGCCCGCACCAGGTGAGGGAGGCGGGCGGCGCCGGTGACCTCGGTCCTGTTCGTGTCCCAGGCAAGCAGGTAGAGCCGGGCGGGCAGGGAGAGCGAGCCGTTGGGCACGAGGCCTCCTTCGTACGGTGAGGTCGGGGATCACGTTAATTCGTTGACAGGCCCCGAGCCGCTTCCTACGGTGTACAGCGGTTCTGTTGCCGTCGATCGGAGAAGGACGTTGCTCGTCTGAGGTCCTGAGACACCGCGTCACACACCTGAGGTGTGTGCGCAGCGTGCGACCTCGGCATTCGAGCCGTCCCGACGGAGCAGGGCCTTTCTCGTGCCCCGCCTGCTGCCTCAGGGCTCCCCTCTCCGCCGTCGGTCGCCGGTGTCTCGATACGCGTTTGCCCCTTTCCGCATCGAGCAACCGCGAGGCCCGCATGTCTGCTTCCATCACTTGTACGTCCCTGTCGTTCACCTGGCCCGACGGCACCGCCGTCTTCGAGGGCCTCGATGTCGCCTTCGGCCCCGGCAGGACCGGGCTGGTCGGCGTCAACGGCTCGGGGAAATCGACCCTGTTGAAGCTGATCGCCGGGGAGCTCGCCCCGGCCGACGGCACCGTCCGAGTCGCGGGCGAGGTCGGCCATCTCCCGCAGAACGTCACGCTCGACACCCGGTTGCGCGTCGACCATGCGCTCGGCATCGCCGCACAGCGGGCCGCGCTGCACGCCATCGAGGCGGGCGACGTGGCCGAGGAACACTTCGAGACGGTCGGCGACGACTGGGACGTGGAAGAGCGCGCCCTTGCCACACTCGGCGAACTCGGGCTCGGGCACATCGAGTTGGACCGCACCATCGGCGAGGTCTCGGGGGGCGAGTCGGTGCTGCTGCGGCTGGCCGCACTGCTGCTGCGCCGCCCGGACGTGCTGCTCCTGGACGAGCCGACGAACAACCTCGACCTGTACGCGCGCAGGCGGCTGTACGCGGCCGTCGAGTCCTGGCCGGGAGTGATGGTGGTGGTCAGCCACGACCGCGAACTCCTGGACCTCGTCGACCAGATCGCCGATCTGCGCTCCGGGGAGGTCACCTGGTACGGCGGCAACTTCTCCGCCTATGAGGCGGCGCTCGCCACCGAACAGGAGGCGGCCGAGCGGATGGTGCGGGTCGCGGAGGCCGACTTCAGGAAGCAGAAGCGCGAACTGGCCGACGCCCAGATGAAGTTGGCCCGCCGCAAGCGGTACGGGCAGAAGATGTGGGACCAGAAGCGCGAGCCGAAGATCGTCATGGGGGCGCGCAAGCGTGCGGCGCAGGAGTCCGCGGGCAAGCACCGCATCATGCACGAGGAGCGGCTCAGCGAGGCGAAGGAGCGGCTCGACGAGGCGGTGGACGCGGTACGGGACGACGACGAGATCCGCGTGGACCTGCCGTACACGGCCGTACCGCCGGGTCGTGACGTCCTCACGCTGATGGACCTGGAGCTCGCGTACGGCGCGCGCGTGGCGGGCGGGCTGGATCTGCGCGG
The DNA here is from genome assembly GCF_040644055.1 of Streptomyces sp. NPDC047043. Lineage (NCBI taxonomy): Bacteria > Bacillati > Actinomycetota > Actinomycetes > Kitasatosporales > Streptomycetaceae > Streptomyces > Streptomyces sp. NPDC047043. The sequence continues at coordinate 100,321 of NZ_JBEYVO010000022.1, read as the reverse complement.
TCCGGAGCGGGTCGCGCTGATCGGGCGCAACGGCGCGGGCAAGACGACGCTGCTGCGCACCATCGCCGGGGAGCTGGCGCCGGTGTCGGGCGAGGCACGCGCGCACGTGCCGATGCGTTTCCTGCCGCAGCGGCTCGACGTGCTCGACGGCGAGCTGTCGGTCGCCGAGAACGTGGCCCGGTTCGCGCCGGGCGCCACCAACAACCGGGTCCGGGCGCGACTGGCCCGCTTCCTGTTCCGCGGCGCCCGCGCCGACCAGAAGGCGGCGACCCTGTCCGGCGGCGAACGCTTCCGGGCGGCCCTGGCCGCGCTGATGCTGGCCGAGCCGGCCCCGCAGCTGCTCATGCTCGACGAGCCGACGAACAACCTCGACATGGCGAGCGTGCGGCAGCTGACCACGGCCCTGGAGTCGTACGAGGGGGCGCTGATCGTGGCCAGTCACGACCTGCCGTTCCTGGAGTCGATCGGGATCACGCGCTGGCTGCTGCTGGACGGCGAACTGAGCGAAACGGCACCGGAGGAGATCGGGTAGCGCATCTCAGGAGGGCCACAGCTGGGCAACGAGGGTTTTGTCGTCGTGGATCGGCGCTGCATGATGGCGGACCGGGCGTCGTTTCATGGGCGCCCGGTCTGCCGTCCCTTCGATTCGGAGTCCCCTCGTGCCCAGCAAGAAGGCCCTCGTCCGCCGTCCGAGCCCCCGCCTCGCCGAAGGACTGGTCACCCACGTCGAGCGGGAGAAGGTCGACGCCGAGCTCGCGGTCGAGCAGTGGGAGGCGTACGTCGAGGCCCTGCGCGAGCACGGCTGGGAGACGGTCGAGGTCGATCCGGAGGACGACTGCCCCGACTCGGTGTTCGTCGAGGACACCGTGGTCATGTACAAGAACGTCGCCCTGATCACCCGCCCCGGCGCCACCTCCCGGCGGAACGAGACGGTGGGCGTCGAGGAGGCCGTCGCCCGCCTCGGCTGCTCGGTGAACTGGATCTGGGAGCCGGGCACCCTGGACGGCGGAGACGTGCTGAAGGTCGGCGACACGATCTACGTCGGCCGGGGCGGCCGCACCAACGCGGCGGGCGTCCAGCAGCTGCGGGCCGCCTTCGAACCGCTGGGGGCGCAGGTCGTCGCCGTACCCGTCAGCAAGGTGCTGCACCTTAAGTCGGCGGTCACCGCGCTGCCCGACGGGACCGTCATCGGGCACATCCCGAAGGTGGACCGGCCCTCGCTGTTCCCGCGCTTCCTCTCGGTGCCCGAGGAGGCCGGCTCCCACGTGGTGCTCCTGGGCGGCAGCAAGCTGCTGATGGCGGCGAGCGCACCGAAGTCGGCGGAGCTGCTGACCGATCTCGGTTTCGAGGTGGTCGTGGTGGACATCAGCGAGTTCGAGAAGCTCGAGGGCTGTGTGACATGTCTCTCGGTGCGCCTCAGGGAGCTGTACGCCTGACGAGTGAGCCGATCATCCTTTCAGCCCTGGGACCTGCGAGTCCTGGGGCTTCAGGCATGTCCTCGGAAGTCCTAGGAAACATGGCCTGATCAGGGATCTTTACGCACTACTTAACCTACGGCAACGTAACCTACGGTTTCGTAGCCTACGCTTGCGTAAGTTCCGGCACCGCTCGCCGGTTTGTTCCGCTTTGTTACGCGTCCCCCTGGAGTTCCCGTGACGATCACTTCCCCGCACCTCGGCAGCCCCGCCGTCTGGACCGACGCCAAGCTGCTGTACGCACTGGAAGAAGTGGTCGAGACAGAACTCAACCGGCATCTGAAGGTCGCCAAGGACTGGATGCCGCACGAGTATGTCCCGTGGTCGGACGGCCGTAACTTCCCCGGTCTCTTCGAGGACGGCGAGGCCTGGGACAAGGAGCAGTCCAAGGTCACCGAGCTCGGCCGCATCGCCCTGGTCGTGAACCTCCTCACCGAGGACAACCTCCCGAGCTACCACCACGAGATCGCCTCGCTGTTCGGCCGGGACGGCGCCTGGGGCACCTGGGTGCACCGCTGGACCGCCGAGGAGGGCCGGCACGGCATCGTGATGCGGGACTACCTGCTCGCCTCGCGCGCGGTGGACCCGGACAAGCTGGAGCAGTTCCGCATGGCCCACATGAGCGAGGGCTTCGAGTCGGACAACCGCCACTCGATGCTGCACTCCGTCGCCTACGTCGCGTTCCAGGAGCTCGCCACCCGCGTCTCGCACCGCAACACCGGGCACCAGTCGGGCGACCCGGTCTGCGACCGCATGCTGGCCCGCATCGCGACCGACGAGAACCTGCACATGGTCTTCTACCGCAACCTCCTCAAGGCGGCCTTCGAGCTCGCGCCCGACCTCACCATGCAGGCCGTGCGCGACGTGATCGTCAACTTCCGGATGCCCGGCCACGGCATGCCCGGCTTCGAGCGGGCCGCCGCGCAGATGGCGATCGGCGAGGTCTACAACATGCGCATCCACCACGACGACGTGCTCCAGCCGGTCCTGCGCTTCCTGAAGGTCATGGAGATCGACGGCCTCGGCCCCGAGGGTCAGCAGGCCCAGGACGAACTCGGCCTGTTCATGGGCGGCCTCGACGCGGAGGCCCTGAAGTTCGACGAGAAGCTGGCGGCGCGCAAGGCGCGGATGGCGGCGCGGGCGGGAGCCTGACGGACTCCGCCGAGAAGACAGTGCCGGATTCCCCCGGGGGCAGCGGCACCCTAGGGCCCTGGCCGGGCGCGGCGCGCCCGTGCGCGTACCGCTCGCCCTGACCGGGCGCTCCATGGCCGGCCTGCTCCCGGCCCGCTGCGCGCAGTGGTACGGCGGCGAGCTGGCCGCGCTGACGGTGTTCGGACCAGCGATCGGGGCCTGGGGACCACCGGGCCCGGTGCACTCGCTCGACGAGATCCCCGACACCCCCATCACCCCGGCCGCACTCTGGAGCCGGCGGTCGGGCCCTGGGGCGCGGCGCGTCAGTGTGTCGTCCGCCTGAGTTCCAGGCGCTCCTTCTCCGACAGACCGCCCCAGACGCCGAAGCGCTCGTCGTTCTGCATGGCGTACTCGAGGCAGGCGGGGCGCATCTCGCACAGGCCGCAGATGCGCTTCGCCTCGCGCACCGAGCTGCCCGGCTCGGGAAAGAAGAAGTCCGCCCCGGTCTGCGCGCACAGCGCCTGGGCCTGCCAGGCGAGGTCGACCGGGGTGATCGTGTCGATGTGCATGGGCGAGATCGTGCCGGGCGGCGAAAAACGTTCGATCAACGCGCGATCAACGCCGCTCCCCGGGCCCCCGGCCACCCTGATGGTGACGTGCACGCGCGCGGTAGCGCACGGCGGCGCGCGGAAGAAGGTCCCCCCAGTCCCCCATGACACTCCGGCAGCGATTGTCAGTGGGCGGTGCAAGACTCGGCAGTGCAGAGAACGGGACCCTTCCGAGGAGGGCAACAATGCTCACCACCCGTTTCGTCAACGGCGCGCCGAACTGGATCGACGTCGGCACATCCGACATCGACGGCGCCATCTCCTTCTACGGCGGTCTCTTCGGCTGGCGGTTCCAGTCGGCGGGGCCGGATGCCGGCGGCTACGGCTTCTTCCAGCTGGACGGGAAGACCGTGGCCGGCGGCATGCAGACCACGCCGGAGCAGGGCCCGCCGTCCTGGACCGTGTACTTCCAGAGCGCGGACGCCGAAGCCACCGCCAAGGCGGCCGAGCAGGCGCACGGCAGCGTGCTCATGCAGCCCATGGACGTGATGGGCGAGGGACACATGGCGATCCTCGCCGACAAGGCGAGCGTGCCGTTCGGCATCTGGCAGCCGGGGCGGACCAAGGGCGTCGACGTGGCGAACGAACCCAATTCCCTGTCCTGGGTGGAGCTCTACACACCGGACATCGCCGCGGCCGCCTGGTTCTATCACGAGACGCTCGGCCTGGAGACTGCGGCAGTGCCCTTCCCGGGTGGCACGTACACCACCCTCAACCCCGCCGGGGGCGACGAGAACTCGATGTTCGGCGGCGTCGTCCCGCTGGTCGACGACCCGTCGGAGGACAGCGCGTACTGGCTGCCGTACTTCGAGGTCACCGACGCGGATGCCACGGTCGCCAAGGCACGGGAACTGGGCGGCACGGTCCGCGTCCCCGCCACCGACATCGAGGGAGTCGGCCGCTTTGCGAAACTGGCCGACCCGTACGGCGCCCGCTTCGCGGTGATCAAGAGCGCGCCGCCGCAGACGTAAGGGACACGCGCTCCGCAAGGGGCGCGGGGAACTGCGCGACGAGCCCCCACCGACCCGCAGCTTTCAGACCGCTTCGCCGACGGAGCGCTCACGCCGAGGCGCGCCGTACCAGCGTGGTGGGCAGGACCACGCCGGACGGTGCGTCTGCGGCGTCCGGGCCGGTGTTGCGGCGGTCGAGGCGGCGCAGCAGCAGGCGGGCCATCAGCCGGCCCATCTCCTCGATGTCCTGACGGACCGTCGTGAGCGGCGGGTCGGCCTGTTCGGCGACGGGCAGCATGTCGTCGAAGCCGATCACCGCGACGTCCTCGGGCACCCGCCGCCCCTGCTCGCGCAGCACCCGCAGGGCGCCCGCGGCGGTGAGGTCGTTGGCGGCGAACACCGCGTCCAGATCGGGTCGGCGGTCGAGGAGTTCCCGCATCGCCCGCTCTCCGCCGGCGGGCGTGAAGTCGCTCTCGGCGATCAGCCGCGGGTCGGCGTCGACCATGACGTCCCGGAAGCCGTCGAGCCGGTCCGCCGCGGATGTCTGGTCGAGGGGGCCGGTGATGTGCGCGATCCGGGTGCGGCCGAGCCCGACGAGATGGCGCACGGCCTCGCGGGCACCGCCGCGGTTGTCGCTGTCGACGTACACCACTCCGCTACGGCCGTCGCTCCAGCCGGGCCGGCCGCCGAACACGGTCGGCACACCGGCGTGCTGGATGAGTCCGGGCAGCGGGTCGTCGAGGTGCAGCGAGAAGACGAGCGCGCCGTCGACATGGCCGCCGGCGAGATAGCGGCCGACCCGGGCGTGGTCGTCGCGGCCCTCGGTGAGCAGCAGCACCAGCTGGTTGTCGTGGGCGGTCAACTCCTTGCTGATGCCCCGCAGTTGCAGCGCGAAGAAGGGGTCGGCGAAGACCCGGGTCTCCGGTTCGGCGATGACCACGGCGACGGCGTCGTGCCGCCTGGTCACCAGGCTGCGTGCCGCCTGGTTCGGCACGTATCCGAGCTCCTCCACCGCGCGCCGCACCCGTGCGACGAGCGGTTCGCGCACCCCGTCGCCGCCGTTCACCACCCGGGAGACGGTGGCCCGGGACACTCCCGCCCGGGCAGCCACGGCCTCCAGTGTGGGGCGCGGTGCGGTGTCGGTCACTTCGAGCTCCTAGTCGGCGGGTGCCGATCAGGATAGCTCCGGGTGGGTGAGGGTGGAGAGAGCGCTCTCAGTGTTCGTGCGGCTCGTATCCCGGAATCGTGCCGTCCGTCTTCTTCACCAGGAAGAGCCCGACCATCCCCATGTCGGAGTGGCTCTGGACGTGGCAGTGGTACATCCACGCGCCCGCTCCGACGCCCTCCCCCGCGAGCACCTGGAAACCGAAGGAGTCCGCCGGGCCCACGATCTTGTTGTCGATCACCTGGCTCGGGTCGTCGGGGCCGGTCAGCATGCCCGTGCGGTTGTCCGCCCAGCGGTGACCGTGCATATGGAAGGTGTGGTAGTACTCGCCGTGCGTGATCATCACGAACTCGACCCGATCGCCCACCGTGGCCTCGAAGTTCGGCCCGGAGTGCGCCGGCCTGTTGTTGATCGACATGTCGTTGAAGACGATCGTGTACGTCCGGTCCGGCAGCACGTCTCCCTTGCGGCGCACGATCACCGGACCGTACAGGCCCTTCCTGATGCCGCCGGTCCCGTGTTCCGTGCCGACGACGTGGTCGTGGTAGTGCCAGTAGCCGGCGCTGCCCGCCCGCCAGGTGCCGTCGGAGCGCCGGCCCGGCACATGGGTGCGCCAGGTGTAGGTGCGGGTGCCGCCGGGCTCGACGTCGCTCTTGTTCAACTTCGTTCCGTCACTGGAGATTTCGTAGTCCAGCCCGTGGACGTGCAGGCTGGCCGCCACGTCCGTCGTGTTCTCGAACTCGATGTGCAGCGTGTCGCCCTCGTTCAGCTCGATGAGCGGCCCGGGGATCGAGGCCTTGCCCTTCTCCAGGCCGTAGCCCATCTGCCCGTCGGCCAGCTTCTCGGCGTACAGCTTGATGCGCTTGACCTCTCCCCCGGCCGGCGCGGTCTTCGCCGGACCGGCGGCGGTCGCGGTCTCCGGCACCAGGGACAACGATGTCGCAACGGCCGCACCGCCCAACAGCACGTGCCGACGGTCGAATCGGCGTCTGTCCATGCAGAACTCCCCACGTCGATACGGGATTTGCGGAGACGTACCTGTGATGAACCTGTGAGACGGTACCGGCCCCGAGGCTGTTTATCCACACGCAGGACAAAGTTCGTGCCATTGCGGTCATAGGTATTGGCGAGTCATGCAAAGGGGTCTAGCTTCCTTGGCGTTGTTGCTGTGACCAAGGAGGTGCCCATGCACTTACGAGGGTTGAGCACAGGAAAAGCGAGAAGACGGGCCTGGGCGGCCACCGTCACGGCGGGGGTCCTCGGGGCGGGACTGCTCTCGGGTCCCGTCGCCCATGCGCGCCCGGCTCCGGAGCCATCCCTGACAACGATGTCCGTCAAGTCGCCGCCGGGCGGCGCGAATGTACGGGTGCTGATCTTCTACGGTTCCGCGGCGGCCGGGGACGAGTCACCGGTCGTGAACGCCGGTATCGAGGCGATCGAGAAGATCGGTCTGACGGGGCCCGAGAACCAGCGGTTCAAGGTCGAGGCGACGGACGACGCCTCGGTCTTCACCAACGAGACCCGCCTGGGCCGTTACAACGCGATCGTGTTCCCGACCGGCGGCGGGGACGTCCTCGATCCGGAGCAGGAGGCGGGACTCGAGGCCTACATGGAGGCGGGCGGCGGGTTCGTCGGCATCCATGACGCGGCGCGGGCCGAGCCGTACTCCGACTGGTTCACCGGTCTGGTCGGCGCCCGGCCCGCGGCCTCCAGTCCAACCGACGTACAGCGTGCGGTGGTTGAGGTGGGCGACCGGCAGCATCCGGCGACCAGGAGCCTGCCGTTGCAGTGGAAGCGACCCGACCAGAGGTTCAACTGGGTGAAGAACCCCTCCGGCGACGTGCACACCGTCGCGCGGGTGCGCGAGTCGACGTACAAGCCGGGGGCGAGCGCCAACGGCTGGGATCATCCGGTCAGTTGGTGCCGTGACTACGACGGCGGGCGGTCCTTCTACACCGGTATGGGCGGCACGGTGTCGTCGTACGACGAGACGGACTTCCGCGACCATCTGCGCGGTGCCCTGCTGTGGACGACCCGGCTGGTGCAGGCAGACTGCAAGGCCACGATCAACGCCAACTACAAGGCGGAGCGGCTGACTCAGCCCAACCAGCCGGGCCAGAACGACCAGATCGGCGAGCCGCACGGCCTGGTGACGGCGCCCGACGGACGGGTGCTCTACATCGGCCGTGGTGGCGCGGACTCCTCCCAGCCGGTGATCACCGACTGGAACAGCCCGGACATCGGCAAGGGCAAGGGCCAGATCCACGTCTACGACCCGAAGACCAAGAAGGTCACGCTCGCGGGCGAGTTGTCGGTCTTCGGCAACAAGGGCGGCGGTGACGAGCTCACCAAGGTCGAGGAGGGGCTGCTCGGCATCGAGATCGACCCGAGGTTCGAGCAGAACGGCTGGGTGTACCTCCACTACACGCCGCACTCCCAGCTCAACCGCGACACGCAGATGGCCGAGCGGCGCGTCTCCCGCTTCACGCTCGACCTCGCCACGAACAGGCTGGACCTGAGCAGCGAGAAGGTCCTCCTCAAGTGGCCGGTGCAGGTGCACAGTTGCTGTCACGCGGGCGGCGGGATGACCTGGGACTCCAAGGGCAACCTGTACATCGCGACGGGCGACAACAACTCCAGCGGCTTCAGCGACGGCTACTCCGGCAACAACCCGCAGCCCAGCTACAAGGGCGTCTCCTTCGCCGACGCGCGCCGCACCGCCGGCAACACCAACAACCTCAACGGCAAGATCCTGCGCATCCACCCGGAAGCCGACGGGACGTACACCCTCCCGGAGGGCAACCTCTTCACCGGCAGGGAGACCGACGAGGGCGGCGGCAAGACGCGCGGTGAGATCTATGTGATGGGCGTCAGGAACCCCGCCCGGATCTTCGTCGACAAGAAGACCGACGTCCTGTACGCGGGCTGGGTCGGCCCCGACGCTTCGGCGCCCTCCACGACATGGGGTCCCGCGAAGTACGACACCTTCGCCTCCATCACCAAGGCGAGCAACCGGGGTTGGCCGTACTGCATGGGCAACAAGCAGCCCTACCGGGACCGCAATCTGCCGGATCCGTCGAAGCCGCTGGGCTGGTACGACTGCGATCACCCGAAGAACGAGTCGCCGAACAACGACGGCCTCGTCAACCTCCCGCGGGTCACCGGCAACAACATCTGGTACTCGCCCCAGGGCGGCGCCCCGGACTACCCGCGCGACGCGGGCGGCATCCCCTCGTACAAGCAGTCGGAAGCCACCTATCTGCTGCCGTGGCTCAAGGGCGGCGGCCAGGCGGCGATGAACGGGCCGGTCTACCGCTACGACGCGGCGAGCACGAGTGGGACCAAGTGGCCCTCGTACTGGGACGGCAAGTGGTTCGTCGGGGACTTCTACGACGCCGACCAGCCGCGCAACGCGGTCATCACCGACCCGAGGACGCAAGGAGACGGCGGACTGCCGGTCCACTCCGAGACATTGAAGAAGATCGTGCCGATCGGCAACGACGGCATCAAGAACCTCATGGACTGGAAGTTCGGTCCGGACGGCGCGCTGTACGTCCTCGACTACGGGCGCGGCTTCTTCACCTCGGACGCCAAGTCGGCACTGTGGCGGGTCACTTACACCGGCGGCGGGCCCACACCGGCCGCCGGTCAGCTGGCGAGGGGAGGGCAGTGATGCGGCAACGAAGAGTCCTGACGGCCCTGTTGGCCGCCGTACTGATGATGCTGGGGCTGCAGACGACGGCCGGCGCGCAGCCGGAACAGCCCACGCAGGCAGCCGCCCAGGTACTCACCTGGACGGCGGGTGACGACATCACCAAGTACCTCTCGGCGCCCACGACAGCGGTCGCGGGCACGGCCACGATCGTCTTCGAGAACAGCACGGCCACCGGCAACACCACCGGGATGCCGCACACGTTGACGTTCGTGACGTCCGACCCCGAGTACAACAACGACGTCCAGCTCAACATCCTCGCCAGCCCGAACGACGACATGGGAGGCCGCCACACCGCCGAGGTCACCCTGACGCCCGGCCGGTACTTCTACCACTGCACGATCCCCGGCCACGGGCACATGCAGGGCACCCTGGTCGTGGCCGAGGGCGGCGGCGAGGACACGACGGCGCCCGAGACGTCGGCCGCCGTGAGCGGCACGCAGAACTCGCAGGGCCAGTACGTCGGTTCGGCGAGCGTGGCGATCAGCGCGAGCGACGCGGGCGGCTCCGGCGTGGACCGCGTCGAGTACGCGATGGGGGACGACGGCGCCTGGCAGCCGTACACCGCCCCGATCGTGGTCGATCAGGTCGGCGGTCACAAGGTGCGATACCGGGCCGTCGACAAGGCGGGCAACGTATCGGCCGAGAAGAGCGTCGAGTTCACGGTCGTGGCACCGCCGTCGGACGACACGACCGCGCCGGACACCTCGGCGACGGTCGGCGGTGAGCGGAACGCCGACGGGGCCTACCTCGACATGGCGACGGTCACCGTCTCCGCCTCCGACACCGGGTCCGGGGTCAACACGATCGAGTACGCGGTCGACTCCGGGGCCTGGACCCCGTACACCGCCCCCGTGATGGTGCATCAGCTCGGCACGCACACCGTGAAGTACCGGGCCACCGACAAGGCGGGCAACGTGTCCGCGGAGAAGAGCGTCGGGTTCACGGTCGTGTCGGCGCCCGCGCAGGACACCACTCCGCCGGTGACGGGTGTGTCCGTCGAGGGCACGAAGAACTCCGACGGGGCCTATGTGGGCAGCGCCAAGGTGACCGTGACGGCCACCGACGAGGGCGGGTCGGGTGTGGACCGGATCGAGTACTCGCTCGACGGCGGACCGTACCTCGCCTACACCGCCCCCGTGATCGTCGACCGCGCGGGCGCGCACACGGTGGCGTACCGGGCGACCGACAAGGCGGGCAACACCGCCTCCGCCCGCACCGTGAGTCTCACCCTGGTGTCGAGCCCGGTGCCGCCGCCCAACTGCCCCGAGTACGACGAGCGGTTGACGGTCATCGTCGGCACGGTCGACTCGGGTGTGCCGAACCGGATCACCAACAACCGTTGCCGTATCAACGAGTTGATCGAGGACGAGAAGGAGTGGACGTCCCACGCGCTGTTCCTCAAGCACGTGAAGACGGTCCTCGACCGGCTGTTGAAGGAAGGCGTCGTCGACCAGCGCGAGTACGACGCCATCCAGAAGGCCGCCCGGCAGTCCGGGATCGGCAAGCCCGGTCAGACCGAGGGCTACCGGAAGATCTTCGACGGGACGGCCGGTTCCCTCGCCAGGTGGGAGCAGGTGGGCGGCGGTTCGTTCGGTCTGGGCGCCGACGGGTCGATCACCAGCGGCACCACCAAGGACGGCCTGGGCATGCTGTGGTTCCCGCAGCGCAAGTACGGCAACTTCTCGCTGAAGCTCCAGTGGCGGGACGACGCTCCGGGCACCGGGAACGCCAACTCCGGTGTGTTCGTGCGCTTCCCGTGGGTCCACGACCACCCGGAGGAGTCTCGCCCGGAGTGGGTCGCCATCAAGTACGGGCACGAGGTGCAGGTGCTCGACCGGCCCGACGGCGACATGTACAAGACGGGCTCGATCTACGGCTTCGACCGTGTCGGGCTCGCCGGTGCCGGCGTCACCCAGAAGGGCACCTGGAACGACTACGAGATCCGGGTGGTCGACCAGCACTACTCGGTCTACCGCAACGGCGTGCTGATCAACGAGTTCGACAACATCGGCGGCCAGGTCTTCTACCCGCCGCGCTCGGACGACCCGGGCACGGACGGGCGGCGGTTCGCCTCCGGCTACATCGGGCTGCAGGTGCACAGCACGACGGACGTGGTCTCCTACCGGGACATCCGGATCAAGGAGTTGTAGCGTCCGGAGGGGGCGCCTCGGTCTTCGCCGGGGGCGCCTCCTTCTTCGCCCGGCTCGGCTGCACCCGCTTCGGCTCGCCCGGCATCTTCGGGTACTCCGGCGGATACGGCAGATCGCCCAGGCCGTGGTCGTGCTCGTCCCGGCGGGCGAGTTCGAGCAGGGCCTCCAGCGAATAGCGGTGGTCGTCCATGTCCGCGTGCACATCGCCCAGTTGGGCGAAGCGCGCGGGCATGGTCGCGATGTCGAAGTCCTGCGGGTGCGCGGTGCCGACCTCGTCCCAGCTCAGGGGAGCCGAGACGGGGGCGTGCGGGCGGGGTCGTACGGAATAGGCGGAGGCGATCGTGCGGTCCCTGGCCGTCTGGTTGTAGTCGACGAAGATGCGCTCGCCGCGCTCCTCCTTCCACCACTTGATGGTCACATGGTCCGGCATGCGCCGCTCCAGCTCCCGGCCGACCGCGATGGCGGCCCGCCTGACCTGGGTGAAGGTCCAGCGCGGCTCGATCGGCACGAAGACATGCAGGCCGCGGCCGCCGGAGGTCTTGGGGAAGCCGCGCAGTCCGCCGAACTCCTCCAGTACGTCGCGGAGTTCAAAAGCCGCACGCACCGCGTCGTCGAAGTCGGTGCCGGGCTGCGGGTCGAGGTCGATGCGGAGTTCGTCGGGCCGGTCGACGTCGTCACGGCGCACCGGCCAGGGGTGGAAGGTGAGCGTGCCGTACTGGGCGGCCCACACGACGGCGGCCTCTTCGGTGGGGCACATCTCGTCGGCGCTGCGGCCACTGGGGAAGGTGATGTGGGCGGTGGGGATCCAGTCGGGCATGTTCTTGGGCGCCCGCTTCTGGAAGAAGTTCTCGCCGTTCACCCCGTCCGGGTAGCGCTCCAGGGTGGTGGGCCGGTTGCGCAGGGCGCGCAGGATGCCGGGGCCCACGGCGATGTAGTACCGGGCGAGGTCCAGCTTGGTGAAACCGCGCTCGGGGAAGAAGATCTTGTCCGGGCTGGACAGCCGGACGGTGCGGCCGCCCGCCTCCAGTTCCACCGCTTCACCCATACGGCAACGGTAGGCACACCTGGTAAACCTCGCATACCGGGCGACAAGCGGCGTATGCGAGCAGAATCGGATCCATGGATCTGCCGGTGATGCCGCCCGTGAAGCCGATGCTCGCCAAGTCGGTGGCGAAGATCCCGCCGGGCATGCAGTACGAGGCGAAGTGGGACGGGTTCCGGGCGATCGTGTTCCGCGACGGGGCCGAGGTCGAGCTCGGCAGTCGTACGGGCAAGCCGCTGACCAGGTACTTTCCCGAGGTCGTCGTAGCCCTGAAGGAGCGGGTGCCCGAGCGCTGCGTCCTGGACGGGGAGATCGTGATCGCCCGGGAGGGGCACCTCGACTTCGACGCGCTCACGGAGCGCATCCATCCGGCGGACTCCCGGGTGCGGATGCTCGCCGAGAAGACCCCGGCGTCCTTCGTGGCCTTCGACCTGCTGGCGCTGGCGGACGAGTCGCTGCTGGACGTGGAGCTGACCGACCGGCGGGCGCTGCTGGAGCGGGCGCTGGCCGATGTCACCGCGCCGGTCCACCTCGCGCCGGCGACGACCGACGTCGACGTGGCACAGAGCTGGTTCGAGCAGTACGAGGGGGCGGGCCTGGACGGCGTCATCGCCAAGCCGCTCACCGGGCGCTACCTCCAGGACGAGCGCGCCATGTTCAAGATCAAGCACGAGCGGACTGCGGACGTCGTCGTCGCGGGCTACCGCTTCCACAAGAGCGGCCCGATCGTGGGCTCACTGCTGCTCGGGCTCTACGACGACCGGGGCGCCCTGCAGCATGTGGGCGTGTCGGCGGCGTTCCCGATGAAGCGGCGCGCGGAGCTGGTCGAGGAGCTGGAGCCCCTGCGGATGGAGGACGCCGAGGGGCACCCCTGGGCGGCCTGGTCCGACGAGGCCGCGCACGAGACGGCCCGGCTGCCGGGCGCGCCCAGCCGCTGGTCCGGCAAGAAGGACCTGTCCTGGGTGCCGCTCAGGCCGGAGCGGGTGGCCGAGGTGGCGTACGACCACATGGAGAACGGGGCCCGGTTCCGGCACACGGCCCGCTTCCGCCGCTGGCGCCCGGACCGGACCCCGCAGAGCTGCACCTACGCCCAGCTGGAGGAGCCGGTGCGCTACGACCTGGACGAGATCCTCGGGGGTCCCTGACTCAGGGGTGACCCAGGGGTGACTCAGGGATGCATCAACACCTTGACCGCGCCGTCCTGCTTCTTCTGGAACATCTCGTACGCGTGCGGGGCGTCCGTCAGCGGCAGCCGGTGGGTGGCGAAGTCGTCGACGCCGAGCGGGTCCTCGTCGGTCAGGTAGGGCAGGATGTCGTCGCTCCAGCGGCGGACATTGGCCTGACCCATCCGGATCTGGATCTGCTTGTCGAACATCGTCAGCATCGGCAGCGGGTCGGCCATGCCTCCGTAGACACCGGTGAGGGAGAGCGTGCCGCCGCGGCGCACCAGCTCGATCGCGGTGTGGAGAGCGGCGAGCCGGTCGACGCTGAAGCGTTCCGCGAACGGTCCGCTGATCTTCCTGGGCAGCAGGGCCGAGGCCTGCTGGGCCAGCCGGGCGGCCGCGCTGCCGTGGGCCTCCGTGCCGACCGCGTCGATCACGGCGTCGGGGCCGCGGCCGTCGGTCTCGTCGCGGATCGCCTCGATCAGCTCCTTCTCGTTGTCGAAGTGCCTGAGGTTGTACACCTCCACACCCCGCGACTTCGCCCTGCGCAGCCGCGCGTTCACCAGGTCCACGCCGAACACCCGCCCGGCTCCCCGGACTTGGGCGACACGGCAGGCCATGTCGCCGATCGGTCCGAGGCCGAGCACGGCGACGCTGCCGCCCTGGGGGATGCCGGCGTAGGAGACGGCCTGCCAGGCGGTGGGCAGCACGTCGGAGAGGTAGACGAAGCGGTCGTCCGGCGGCCCCTCCGGGATCTTGATCGGGCCGAACTGGGCCTGCGGCACCCGCAGATACTCGGCCTGGGCGCCCGGGACGGCGCCGTACAGACGGGTGTAGCCGAACAGGGCGGCGCCCATGCCCTCGCTGGTCACCTGCGTGGTCTCGCACTGCGTGGGCAGCCCGGTCAGGCACATCCAGCAGTCGCCGCAGGCGATCTGGAACGGCACGACGACCCGGTCGCCCGCCGCGAGGTCCGGCACCCCGGCACCGACCTCCTCCACGATGCCCATCGGTTCGTGTCCGAGGATGTCCCCCGGCGTCATGAACGCGGTGAGCACCTCGTACAGATGCAGATCGGAACCGCACAGCCCCGTCGACGTGATCCGGATGATCGCGTCGGTCGGTTCCTCGATCTTCGGATCGGGGACGTCCTCGACCCGTACGTCCCGCTTGCCCTGCCAGGTCACAGCCTTCATCGCGTGACGCTCCCTCCGTCGCACCGGTGCGTCCGGTCCTGCGGTGCCGCCCGGGTACCCGGGCGCCCCGAGCCGAAGCGGGGACGGGAACTGATCTGCGTATTCAACGCACACAATCAGAACCGAGCGGGTATGGCCATCAATGAACGGATAAGCGCACAATCATTGACACGGGATGTGGTGGCCACGGTGAGCAAGGGACGGAAGGCGCGCCCGCGACGGGCAGCGACGACGGTGGCGCTGCTCGCCGCCACGATGACGGCCGCCCTGGCCGCGGGCTGCACGGCAGGGACCGGCCCGGCGGAGGACGGACGCGGCCGGCCGCAGACGCCCGTCCCGGACCAGAGCCCCACCACCGGCGCCTCCCCACTCGCCGTGAAGATCGACAACGCGCCCGCGGCCCGCCCCCAGACGGGACTGGACGCGGCGGACGTCGTCTACGCCGAGCAGGTCGAGGGCGGGCTCAGCCGTCTGATGGCGGTGTACGCGACCATGCTGCCCCAGGTCGTCGGGCCGGTACGCAGCGCCCGTGAGTCGGATCTGGAGCTGCTGCGCCAGTACTTCGACCCGACGCTCGCCTTCTCCGGGGCCCAGCGCAAACTGCTGCCGCTCATCGACAGCGCCCCGCTGCAGGCGGAGCCGCCCGGCAAGGTGTCCGGCGCCTACTTCCGCGGGACCGACAAGGCCGCACCCCACAACCTCTACCTGCGCCCCGCCCGGCTGGTGCCGTCGCCCCCGGGCACGGCCGCCCTGACCAACGGCTTCCGCTACGGCGCCGCACCCGCCGGCGGCAAGGCCGAGACCACCCGCACGGTCCGCTTCCCGGCCGCCCGCTTCACCTTCACCTGGTCCCCCGGCAAACACAGCTATTCGGTCGCGATGGACGGGACGCCCACGGTGTCGCCCGGCGGAAAGGCGGTCGCGCCGGCGACCGTCGTCGTGCAGCACGTGAAGGTGCGCGAGTCCGACTTCCACGACTTCCTGGGCAACAACACGCCGTACACCGAGACGGTCGGCTCCGGGAAGGCGGAGGTGCTGCGCGACGGGCGGGTCTACGACGTCGACTGGAAGCGGGAGCAGGCGACGGACGGGACGGACTTCACAACGCCGGACGGCAAGCCGGTGAACTTCGCGAAGGGGCAGGTGTGGGTGGTGCTGGTGAAGTCCGGCTGATCACCCCGGCGGGCTCACGCCTGCGCGCTCACCCCTGCGCCACGAGGGGTTCCGCCGGGTTGCGGAGCCCTTCGGCCGCGTCCGCAACCCGCCGGATGAGGTCGAAGAACACCGCCTGCTCGTCGGCGGACAGCGGCGCCAGGAAGACCTGGTTCATCCGGGCCGTGCGCACGGTCAGCTTGCGGTGGGTGCGTATGCCCTCGTCGGTCGGACGGAGCAGGAAACGGCGGCCGTCCTGCGGGTCGCGCACCTTGTCCAGCAGTCCGCGCCTGCCCAGCCGGCTGATCACCTCGGCGATCGTGGACCGGTCGAGCCCCACCCGCTCCCCCACCGTGCGCTGGTCCAGGCCCGGCTCGGCGACGAGCGCGTTGAGGACCGCGAACTGGGGCGAGGTGATCTCCTCCGAGACCATGGTGTTCCACAGCAGGTAGTGGGCCTGCTGCAGCCGCCGGGCCAGATGCCCGGGGTGGGTGGTGAGGTCCACCGCTGCCATGTGCGCTCCCCGCGTCAAATTGGTTGGTGCACTGAACGATACCTGCCGGCCGATGGACTGTCTGTAGACCTGCACGCTTCGCTGACCTTGCACTTCTCCAGGGTCTTGACGCCGCACCCTTCCAGTGGCAGCGTGAAGGAAACTTCACCGAAATACTCAGTGCCCTGATTAATTCATTGAGGCCTGGCGCTCGGACGGGATGGAGCTTCACGGATGGACAAGGTGGTCGCCACAGCCGCGGAGGCGGTGGCCGATGTGCCGGACGGCGCGACGCTCGCCGTCGGCGGATTCGGGCTGAGCGGTGTGCCCAACGTGCTGATCCAGGCGCTGTACGAGCGCGAGGTGACCGGCCTCGGCGTGGTCTCCAACAACTGCGGGGCGATGGAGACCGGTCTTGCGGTGCTGCTGGCGGCGGGGCGGATCGCCCGGGTGACCGGTTCCTACATCGGCGCGAACAAGGAGTTCGCGCGGCAGTATCTGGCCGGGGAGCTGGAGGTGGAGCTGATCCCGCAGGGCACGCTGGCGGAGCGGCTGCGGGCCGGCGGGGCCGGGATCCCGGCCTTCTTCACCCCGGCGGGGGTGGGTACGCAGGTGGCCGAGGGCGGGCTGCCGTGGCGTTACGACGGCTCCGGTGGGGTGGCGCTGGCCTCCCCGCCGAAGGAGGTGCGGGAGTTCGACGGCACCGAGTACGTGCTGGAGCGGGGTATCCGGACCGACTTCGCGCTGGTGCGGGCCGCCAAGGGCGACCGGCACGGGAATCTGGTGTTCAACAAGTCCACCCGCAACTTCAACCCGCTGGCCGCGATGGCAGGCCGGATCACCATCGCCGAGGTGGAGGAACTGGTGGAGCCCGGCGAGATCGATCCGGATGCGGTGCACCTGCCGGGCATCTTCGTGCAGCGTGTGGTGGCGTTGAGCGCGGAGCAGGCGGCGGACAAGAAGATCGAGCAGCGGACGGTGAGCAGCTGATGGCCTGGAGTCGTGAGCAGATGGCCGCGCGGGCCGCGCGCGAGCTCGAAGACGGGCAGTACGTCAACCTGGGCATCGGGCTGCCCACCCTGATCCCGAACTATCTCCCCGAGGGCGTGGAGGTGGTCCTGGAGTCGGAGAACGGCATCCTGGGCACCGGCCCCTACCCGAGCGAGGAGGCGGTCGACCCGGATCTGATCAATGCCGGGAAGGAGACCGTGACCGTGCTGCCGGGGGCGTCCTTCTTCGACTCGGCGCTGTCGTTCTCGATGATCCGGGGCGGGCACATCGACGTCGCGGTGCTCGGCGCGATGCAGGTGTCCGCGGGCGGGGACCTGGCCAACTGGGCCATCCCGGGCAAGCTGATCACCGGGATCGGCGGGGCGATGGACCTGGTGCACGGGGCGCGCACGGTGATCGTGGTGATGACGCACACCGCGAAGGACGGCTCGCCGAAGATCCTGGAGGAGTGCGCGCTGCCGCTCACCGGCAAGGCGTGTGTGAACCGGGTCATCACCGACCTCGGTGTCCTGGACATCACCGACGAGGGTCTGCTCCTCGTCGAGACCGCGCCGGGCGTGAGCGTCGAGGAGATCGTGGCCAAGACCGCCGCCAAGGTGCGTATCGCGGAGGAGATCCAGTCATGACCAACGGTCTGAAGGACGTGTACATCGTCGACGCGGTGCGCACCCCGATCGGCCGCTACGGCGGCGGCCTGGCGAGCGTCCGACCCGACGACCTGGCCGCCCATGCCATCCGTGTACTGCTGGCCCGTACGCCGGAGTTGGAGCCGTCCCGGATCGAGGACGTGTACCTCGGCAACGCCAACGGGGCCGGCGAGGAGAACCGCAACGTCGGCCGGATGGCCGCCCTGCTGGCAGGCCTGCCCACCTCGGTGCCCGGCGTCACGGTCAACCGGCTGTGCGCCTCCGGTCTGGAGGCGGTCATCCAGGCCGCCCGCGCCATCGCCCTCGGCGACGCCCACATTGCCGTGGCGGGCGGGGTGGAGTCGATGACCCGGGCCCCGTACGTGCTGCCCAAGAACGACCGCCCGTTCCCCGCCGCCCACACCGAGCTGTACTCCACCACCCTGGGCTGGCGCCTGGTCAACCCGAGGATGGACCCGCAGTGGACCGTCCCGCTCGGCGAGTCCGCGGAACTGATCGCCGAGAAGCACAAGATCAGCCGCGAGCAGCAGGACGAGTTC
Organism: Streptomyces sp. NPDC047043; assembly: GCF_040644055.1. Classification (NCBI taxonomy): domain Bacteria; kingdom Bacillati; phylum Actinomycetota; class Actinomycetes; order Kitasatosporales; family Streptomycetaceae; genus Streptomyces; species Streptomyces sp. NPDC047043. Next base: position 81,884 of record NZ_JBEYVO010000022.1, on the reverse strand, counting down.
GCCCTCGCCTCCCACCACAAGGCCGCCACCGCCCAGCAACAGGGTCTGTTCGACGCCGAGTTGGCGCCGGTGAGCATCCCGCAGCGCAAGGGCGACCCGGTGCTCTTCGCCGCCGACGAGTCCGTCCGCGCGGACGCCTCCCTCGCGGCGATGGCGAAGCTGAAGCCGTCCTTCCGCACCGAGCACGGCACGGTCACCGCGGGCAACGCCTCGCCGCTGAACGACGGCGCCGCGGCCCTGCTGCTGGTCGACGAGGAGGGTCTCAAGGCCACCGGCCGCGAGCCACTGGCCCGCGTCTCCGCGACCGGCGTGCACGCCGTCGACCCGCACTACTTCGGGCTCGCCCCGGTCGAGGCCGTCAACCGGGCGCTGGCCAAGGCCGGCAAGAGTTTCGCCGACCTGGACGTGCTGGAGCTGAACGAGGCCTTCGCCGCCCAGGTGCTGGGCTGCGTCGCCGAGTGGCCCGAGTTCGACCCGGCGATCCTCAACCCGCAGGGCGGCGCCATCGCGCTGGGCCACCCGCTGGGCGCCTCCGGTGCCCGCCTCGCCGGCACCGTCGCCCACCAACTCGCCCGCAAGGGCAGCGGTGTTGGCATCGCCACCCTCTGCATCGGCGTCGGCCAGGGCCTCGCCCTCGTCCTCGAACGTTAAGACCCCCGAGGAATCCCCATGACTCTCACGCAGCACGACATCGACCAGGAGATCGCGGCCGAGCACGCCGCGTACGAGAAGCGCATCGCCGACGGCGCCCCCGTCGAGCACCACCCGCGCCGCGACTACGCGCCGTACCGCTCCTCGGTCCTCCGTCACCCCAAGCAGCCGCTGATCTCCATCGACGTCAGCAAGGACCCGGAGCTGGTGGAGCTGTCCTCCCCCGCCTTCGGCGAGCGCGACATCACCGAGATCGACAACGACCTCACCAGGCAGCACAACGGCGAGCCGATCGGCGAGCGGATCACCGTCTCCGGGCGACTGCTCGACCGCGACGGCCGGCCGATCCGGGGCCAGCTCATCGAGATCTGGCAGGCGAACTCGGCCGGTCGCTACGCCCACCAGCGCGAGCAGCACGACGCCCCGCTCGACCCGAACTTCACCGGCGTCGGCCGCACGCTGACCGGCGACGACGGCCAGTACGAGTTCACGACCGTCCAGCCGGGACCGTACCCGTGGCGCCAGCACCTCAACGCCTGGCGGCCGGCGCACATCCACTTCTCGCTCTTCGGCACGGCGTTCACCCAGCGGCTCGTGACGCAGATGTACTTCCCGAGCGACCCGCTGTTCCCGTACGACCCGATCATCCAGTCGGTGACGGACGACGCGGCCCGGCAGCGGCTGGTCGCGACGTACGACCACAACCTGTCCGTGCCGGAGTTCTCGATGGGCTACCACTGGGACATCGTGCTCGACGGGCCGAACGCCACCTGGCTCGAAGAAGGGCGCTGACCTGCCATGACGAAGATCGACACGAACCGCCCGGAGACCGTGCTCCCGACCCCGTCGCACACGGTCGGCCCCTTCTACGGCCACGCCCTGCCCTTCCCCGGTGGCGGCGACATCGCTCCGGTCGGCCACCCCGACACGATCACCGTCCAGGGGTACATCACCGACGGCGAGGGCAATCCGCTGCCGGACGCCTTCGTCGAGCTGTGGGGTGCGGACCCCGACGGCAACCTCCCGCAGGTCGACGGTTCGATCCGGCGCGACCCGGCGAGCGGCGGCCATCTCGGCCGCAACGGCGTGGAGTTCACCGGCTGGGGGCGCATTCAGACGGACGCCAACGGCCACTGGTACGCGCGTACGCTGCGGCCCGGCGCCCGCGGACAGAGCGCGCCGTACATCAGCGTGTGCGTGTTCGCGCGGGGGCTGCTGGTGCACCTGTACACGCGGATCTACCTGCCCGGTGACGAGGCTGCGCTGGCCGCCGATCCACTGCTCGCCCGGCTGGACGCGGAGCGACGCGACACGCTGATCGCGAAGGACGACGGCAAGGGCACATACCGTTTCGACATCCGCCTTCAGGGCGAAGGCGAGACGGTCTTCCTGGAGTTCCAGTGACATCTGTCGGTCCCGACGACACCGGCCTGCTCGCCCCCGGGTGGGCAGGCTCCCCCGCCGCCTCCGCGACCGGCGACCGGGCCTACCTCCAGGCCCTGCTCGACGCGGAGGCGGCACTCACCCGCGCCCAGGCGACCCTGGACCTCGCGCCGTCCGAGGCGGCGGCCGCGGTGACCGAGGCGGCCGACAACGGCCGTTTCGACGTACGCTCCCTCGCCGAGCGCGCCCGCGGCGGCGGCAACCCGGTGATCCCCCTGGTCGCCGATCTGACGAAGGCCGTCGGCGAGGAGTACGGGCCGTACGTCCACCGGGGCGCGACCAGCCAGGACATCATGGACACGGCGACGATGCTGGTCGCCGTGCGCACGCTGGACCTGATCCTCGCCGACCTCGGCCGTACCGAGCGGGCTCTGGCCCGGCTGGCCGCCGACCACCGTGACACCGCGATGCCGGGGCGGACTCTCACCCAGCACGCCGTGCCGACGACGTTCGGGCTGAAGGCAGCCGGCTGGCGGTCGCTCGCCCTCGACGCACGGGACCGGATCAAGACCGTACGGGACTCGCTGCCCGCCCAACTGGGGGGTGCGGCAGGGACGTTGGCGGCGTTCACCGTGTACGGCGCCGCGGACACGCGGGCACTCACGGCGGCCTTCGCACGCGAACTCGGGCTTCGGGAGCCGCCGCTCCCCTGGCACACCCTGCGCACGCCGATCGCCGATCTCGCCGGGTGCCTGGCCTTCGCGGCCGGGGCGCTGGGCAAGGCGGCCGCGGACGTGCTGGTCCTCGGCCGTACCGAGATCGCCGAGGTCGCGGAGGGAAGCGGCGGCGGTTCGTCGGCCATGCCGCACAAGGCGAACCCCGTACGGTCCACGCTGATCGCGGCGGCGGCCCGGCGGGCGCCGCAGCTCGCGGCCACGCTGTACGGGTCGCTGGCCGCCGAGGACGAGCGGCCTGCCGGGGCCTGGCACGCCGAGTGGGAGCCGCTCAGGGATCTGCTGCGGCTGGTCGGCGGGGCCGCCCGGGACGCCGCCGAACTCGCCGAAGGGCTACGGGTCCACGCGGACGCCATGCGCGAACACCTGGGCCGCACCCACGGGTTGATCGTCTCCGAACGGCTGTCCGCCGGGTTGGCCCCGGTACTGGGCCGCGCCCGCGCGAAGGCCCTGCTCACCGACCTCGCCGCGCGCACCTACAACGAGGGCCGTTCGCTCGCCGAACTCCTCGCCGAAGAGCCCGAGTTGAAGGACGTCGACCTCGACGAGCTCACCGACCCCGCCCGATACACCGGCTCCGCCGGAGCCCTCACCGACCGTGCCCTGGAGCGACGTTGACCGACCACCTCCTCAACCACCGTGCCGAAGGGCCCACTTCCGCTCCCCCGCTGCTGCTCGGGCCCTCGCTGGGCACGTCGTACGCCCTGTGGGACAAGGTGGCGCCCGAGCTGTCCATCACCCACCGCGTGGTGCGCTGGGACCTGCCGGGGCACGGCGGGTCCGCGCCCGGTCTGATCAAGCCCGGTGCCACCATCGGCGACATCGCCGACCTGGTGCTCGCGCTCGCCGACTCGCTGGGCATCGAGCGGTTCGCGTACGCCGGTGTGTCGCTCGGCGGGGGCGTCGGTCTGCATCTCGCCCTGCACCACCCGGAGCGGGTGTCGTCGCTGGCCGTGATCTGCTCGTCGGCGCACTTCAACGGGTCCAAGCCGTGGGAGGAGCGGGCCGAGCTGGTCCGGCGCGAGGGCCTGGGCCCGCTCGTGGAGAGCGCCCCCGCCCGCTGGTTCACGCCCGGTTTCACCGTGCCGGAGCTGGTACGCGACCAGCGGGACGCCGACCCGGAGGCGTACGCCGCCTGCTGTGACGCGCTGGCCGCCTTCGACGTGCGCGACCGGCTCCCGGAGATCTCCGCGCGCACGCTGCTGATCGCCGGCCGCGAGGACAAGGCCACGCCGCCCCCGCATCTGCGGGAGATCGCGGACGCCGTGCCCGACGCCACGCTCGTCGAACTGCCGGGCTGCGCGCACCTGGCGCCCGCGCAGTGCCCCGAGGCCGTACTGACGGCCCTGCGGGCGCACCTCGACGGAGGCGCCAAGCGCGGCATGGAAGTGCGGCGCGAGGTGCTCGGCGACGCGCACGTCGACCGGGCCCAGGCCCGCCAGACACCCTTCACCGCCCGCTTCCAGGACTTCATCTCACGCTACGCCTGGGGCGAGATCTGGACCGACCCGACGCTCTCGCGCCGCGAACGCAGCATGATCACCCTGACCGCGCTGGTCGCGCACGGCCACTACGACGAGCTGGCCATGCACGTCCGGGCGGCGCGGCGCAACGGCCTCACGCCGGAGGAGATCGGCGCGGTGCTGCTGCAGACGGCCGTGTACTGCGGGGTCCCGGCGGCGAACTCGGCGTTCGCGGCGGCACAGCGCGTCCTGGCGGAAGAGGCCGAAGCAGAAGGGTGACCCTGCTGGTAGTAGCTTCAGCAGCACCTCGCACATGCCTCCACCGCGTGCCTACGGTGGAGGCATGTCCACCATTCTGATCACCGGCGCCACGTCCGGTCTCGGCCGCTACGTCGCCTTCGAACTGGTCCGCTCCGGCCACGTCGTCCTCGCGCACGGCCGCGACCCGCGCCGTACGCAGCAGCTGGTCGAGGAGCTGCGCACCGAGGGCGACGCCGAGGGCTTCGTCGCCGACCTGGCCTCGCTGACGCAGGTGCGCGAACTGGGCGCGCACGTGGCCGACGCACACCCCGACCTCGATGTCCTGATCAACAACGCGGGCGTCGGTGCGGGCGCCCCCGGCGCGGCCCGCGAGTTGAGCACCGACGGCCACGAACTCCGCCTGGCCGTCAACTACTTGGCACCGGTGGTACTGACCCGCACCCTGCTGCCCGCCCTGCGCGCGAACACACCGGCCCGAATCGTCAACGTGGGTTCGGTGGGCCAGGACCCCCTCGACTTCGACGACATCGAGTTCCGCCGCGCCTACGACGGCTTCGCGGCCTACCGCCGCGCCAAGTTCGCGTTGGCGGCCCATACGTTCGCCCTGGCAGAGGAGTTGGCGGACACCGGCGTCGTGGTGAACGTCCTGCACCCGGCAACTTTCATGGACACGGCGATGGTCCGCGAGGGCGGAGTGACCCCCTGGAACACGGTGGCGGACGGCGCCCCGGGCGTACTGGCCCTGGCCACGCAAGACCTGGGCACGGGCGGCTACTTCGACGGCACGAGCCCGTCAAGGGCACACGAGGCGACGTACGACCGCGAGGTGCAGAAACGCCTGACAACGGTCACGGACCAACTCCTGGCGCTGTAACGCCCTTCTTCAGCGCAGCCCCCGACCCGTCTCCAGAACGTCCCGGGCCTGCGCCGCCAACCCGTCCGCCCCACACGAACGAGCCAGCGCCATCCCCCGATTGAGCTCGGCAACCGACCGCGCAGCGATCCCGTACTCGACCCGAGCCGCCGCATGCTCGTACTGACAGGGCGACGCCTCCAGGTAGGCAACGGCCTGCGCCGCCAAGCGAACGGCCCGCTGCCCCGTCTCCAACGCGGCACCGCACCGAAGCGCCTCCCCGATGGCCGTGTCCGTACCGAACCGCTCCGCCTGCCGCCGCGCATCCGCGGCCAGCCGCCCCGCCCGAGCCGGATCCTCCGTGGCAAGGGCACGGGCGAGGTCGAGCGCCCAGGGCACGACCACCGGATTGTGATGCCCACGCGCGGCCGCCGCCTTCTCGGCCTCCTCGAGCTCGTTGATGCCCTCCTGGGTACGGCCGACCGCGAGCAGCAACCGACCACGCACGGACCTCGGGTCCGGCATCACGATCGTCGAGGGATACGGCGGCGCGAACCCGTACTGCTCCGCGACGGCCCAGGCCTCGTCCACATGACCACGGCAGAGCAGTACGTCGACGAGGTTGCAGGTCGCCGTCCAGTACAGCGGCAGCCCGCGCCCCACCCGCTCGGCCAGGCGCAGCGACTCCCGCAGGGACGACTCGGCGTCCCGGAGCCGCCCGCGCCGGCGGTGCCCGAGGCCGACGTAGGCATGGGCGAGGGCGAGGTGGCCGCCGCTCCAGCCGGCCGACTCGTAGGCGCGCAGGGCCTCGTTGTAGAGGCTCTCGGCGCGGTCGAGGCGGTCGGTGTAGGCGTAGGAGTTGGCGAGCATCAGCAGCAGTTCGATGCCCCACTCGGTGTCGGTCCAGCCGAGCCCGGGAGCGAGCCGGCCGTTGACGAGGGAGCGGTCACAGGCCTCGACGACCTCCTCGGCGTTCTCCCCCTGGATCAGGGCGTCGAAGCCACGCAGCATGAGCAGGGCGCGCTCGGAGTTGTCGCGGCCGGTGCAGGTGGCGGCGAGTGCGGTGAGGCGCTCGGAGCGGCCCGGGGAGATGGCCTCGCCGGCGTAGATGCCCTCCCACATGAAGTGCACGGCCTGGAGCCGGAGTTTGGCGGGCCCCTGCTCGTGCCGGGCGGCCTCCGCCTCGACGGTGCGGACCGCCTCCTCCAGCTGGTCGTTGTGGAGGAGCGCCTGGGAGAGGCGGAAGACGGCGTCCACGCGGGTGTCGCCGTCGAGGCCGGGCATGGCGAGTGCGGTCTGCAGGTGGTCGATGGTGACGGCGGGCGCGGTGAGCAGGGTGGCGCAGCCGAGTTCGTAGAGGACCTGCGCGTGGGCCTCGGGCACGGGCGGTTCCAGCAGGGCGCGTTCGAGGCAGCGGCGGGCCGCGTCCGGGGCGCCGACGGCGAGGTGTTCGCCGGCCGCCTCGCGCAGCTGCTCGACGAGTTCCTCGTCGTCGTCCGGGTGGACCTGGAGGAGGTGGCGTGAGGCCATGGCGGCGCCGAGGCCGGAGTCGGTGACGACCTGGGCGGCGATGCCGTGCATGGCGGTGCGCAGGGCGTCGGGGATGGAGTTGTAGACCGCGGAGGCGATCAGCGGGTGCACGAACTCCAGGTCACCGGCGTCGGCCTGGGCGCTCGCCGGGTCGGGTTCGGTGAGGATGCGGGCGTCCTGCAGCAGTTCGGCGCAGCGCTGTGCGTCCTCGTGGCCCATGGTGGCGAGCTTGGCGACCAGGCCGACGGAGATACCGGTGCCGAGGATCGCGGCGGCCCAGGCGAACCGGGTGGCGTCGATGCCGAGTTCCTCGAGGCGGGCGACGAGGCCGCCGCCGCGGGCCGAGCGGTTGAGGGCGCGCAGTTCGGCGGCGGCGCCCTCGGTCGGCTCCAGTTCGCTGTCCTGGACCTTGGCGAGGAGTTCCACGGTCTCGTACGGGTTGCCGCCGGTGACGGCCCAGACCTCGCGGCAGAACGGGGCGTCGGCGTGCGGGCCCAGGGTGGCGCGGGTGAGGCCGGCGGTGGCGTCCGGGGTGAGGGCGCTCAGGGTGGCGTCGGGGCGCCCGGCGGCGGCCGCGATCGCCTCGAGGTGGCGGGCGCTCTCGCCGCTGACCTCGCCGGGCCGCCGGGCGACCAGGACGAGGACGGACAGGTCGTCGAGCCGCTCGGCGAACGCGGCGAGCCAGCGCAGGGTCTCCTGGTCGGCCCAGTGGGCGTCGTCGATCAGCAGGACCAGCGGCCAGTCGCGCCGGGCCAGCCTGCGTACGGCGGCGACGAGGCCGTCGCACACGCCCTGCGGGTCGGCCTGGCGCTCGCCCGGCTCCGTGATGCCGAGGGCGGGGCCGGCGATGTCGTACCAGTCGCCGAGGTACTCGCGCGCCTCTTCGGGCATCAGCGAGACCAGTGCGGGCTGCAGTAACTGCCGTACGACGTTGAAGGGGACGGACCTGAGGGTCTCGCCGCCGCGGGCCGACCAGACCGTGCAGCCGCGGCGCTCGGCGATGCGGCGGGTCTCGGCCAGCAGGGCGGTCTTGCCGAGTCCCGCCTCGCCCCGGACCATCAGCAGGCTGCCCGAGGAGGAGCGGTCGGCGCACAGGGTGTCGATCGCCTGCCCGACGGCGGCGACTTCCTCTTCGCGCTCCCACAGGGAGTCCGAGGCGGCCTCCGTGGGCCTGACCTCCGTCATCCCGCTACCTCCCCAAGTCGCCCGAACGACGTACAGATCTCGAGCGTAGCGGCCCGATTGCGGAAGTGGAGGCCGGTCCGGGTACCTGTTGCCGTGATGGGTGACAGGCGGTGCGGGCGGGCGACGCGCCACGCCTGTGATCTGCCTGTGTGAAGGTGACCGACAGTCAAAAGGCGCTGAAATGACGCTGTTTTCCGGACAACGCCGGGCCGCACGGGAGCCGGCCGCGGTAAGAGCCCTCGCGGCGGGCTCCGTGGGCAATTTCGTCGAGTGGTACGAGTTCGGGGTCTACGGCTATTTCGCGACCGTCATCGCGGCACGGTTCTTCACTCCGGAGGGCGGCGGCGAGGTCGAGGCGCTGGTGAAGACGTACGCGTCGTTCGCGCTGGCGTTCTTCTTCCGGCCGGTCGGGGCGGCCCTGTTCGGGCGGCTCGGCGACCGGATCGGCCGCCGGCCGGTGCTGATCCTGGTGATCCTGCTGATGACGGGTGCGACGACACTGATCGGTGCGCTGCCGACGTACGCGCAGGTCGGCGCGCCGGCGCCGTGGCTGCTGACGTTTCTGAGGGTGCTTCAGGGGCTGTCCGCGGGCGGGGAGTTCGGGGGTGCGGTGGCGGTGATGACGGAGTTCGCGCCGCCGGGCCGGCGCGGGCTGTACGGGTCGTGGCAGTCGTTCACGGTGGCGCTGGGGCTGCTGGGCGGGGCGGGGGTGGCCGCCGTGCTGGCCACGGTGCTCACCGAGCGGCAACTGGGCGACTGGGGCTGGCGGGTGCCGTTCCTGCTGACGTTGCCGATGGGGCTGGCGGCGCTGTGGCTGCGGTTGCGGCTGGAGGAGACGCCGGCGTTCCGGGAGGAGGCGGAGGTCGTACGTCCGCCGGTGCGCGAGCTCGTCGGCGCGATCGCGCTGGGCGCCGCGCGGATCATGGGCTGGGCGGCGGCAGGCTACACCTTCCTGGTCGTGCTGCCGTCGTATCTGCAGAGCACCCTCAATGCGAGTTTCCAACAGGCGTTGATCGCAACCGTGTTGGCGAATCTGGGCTTCGCGGTGACGATCGTGCCGGCGGGCCTGCTCAGCGACCGGATCGGACGGCGGGCGGTGATGCTGACGGGCGCGCTGCTCGTGGCGGTGCTCGCGCTGCCGCTGCTCAACCTCCTTCAGGACGGCGGGACTTCGCACACCGTGCAGGGCGCCGCGGTGTTCGGCGCGGGTGCCGTGGTGGGCCTGATGGCGGGTCCGGGACCGGCGATGCTCTCGGAGCTGTTCCCCACGAACGTCCGCCACACGGGCCTGGGACTCGCCTACGCCCTGTCCAATGCCGTGTTCTCGGGCTGTGCCGGGCTCATCATCACGGAAACCGTGAAGCGGACGGGGAACGTCGACATCCCTGGGTACTACGCGGCGGCCATGTGTGCGGTGAGCGTGCTCGCCCTGACCAAGGCACCGAAACGGAAAGCGAGTTGAGCGCATGCGGGTGATCGGCCTGATGTCGGGCACGTCGTACGACGCCATCGACGCGGCGGCGGCCGACCTGAGCCTCGCCGACGACAGCCTCGTAATGAAGCCGCTCGGGATGGTGAGCGCGGCCTACGACGAGGAGCTGCGGGAGGCGCTCGCGGCCGCCCTGCCGCCGTCGCCCACCTCGCTGGCCGAGGTGTGCCGGCTCGACACGGAGATCGGGCAGGCCTTCGCCGCGGCGGCCGTGCGCGCCGACCGTGAACTGTGCGACGGCAGGGCCGAGTTGGTGGCCTCGCACGGACAGACGGTCTACCACTGGTCCGACGGCGGCAAGGTGCACGGCACGCTGCAGCTCGGGCAGCCCGCCTGGATCGCCGAGGCGACCGGGCTGCCGGTCGTCGCCGACTTCCGGCCGCGTGACATCGCGGCCGGCGGTCAGGGCGCGCCCCTGGTCAGCCTGGTCGACCTGCTGTGGCTGCGCGGCCGCCCGGGCACCCCCGTCGCGCTCAACCTCGGGGGCATCGCCAACCTCACGGCACCGGACGGCACGGCCTTCGACACCGGCGCCGCGTGCGCGCTGATCGACGCGGCGGCGAGCGGGTTCAGCGGCGGGCGGTTCGCGTACGACGTCGACGGTGCGCTGGCCGCCCGCGGCACCGTCCACGAGCCGCTGCTGGAGCGGCTGTTGGACGAGCCGTACTACGCGCTGCCCGCGCCGAAGACGACAGGCAAGGAGCTGTTCCACCTCGGCTGTCTGCGGGACGCGCTGGCCGGGTTCGGGACGCTCAGGGCCGAGGACGTGGTCGCCACCCTGACCATGCTCAGCGCCCGGACGGTCGCGGACGCGGTGCTCGCGCTCGGTGCCACCGAGGTGATCGTCTCCGGCGGCGGGATCCGCAACCCGGTGCTCATGGGGATGCTGGGGCAGCGGCTGCCGGCGGTCGCGCTGCGCACCTCCGACGAGCTGGGGCTGGCGTCGGACGCGAAGGAGGCGTACGCCTTCGCAGTGCTCGGCTTTCTGACCGCGCACGGTCTGGCGGGCACCGAGCCCGCGAGCACCGGCGCGCGGCATGCGAGCGTGCTCGGTTCGGTCACACCCGGCCGGGCGGGGCTGCGGCTGCCCACGCCGGGCACAAATCCACCGAAACGGCTGGTGGTGGCCTGAGTCCGGGATCCTCTCATCCCTCTTTCACCGACGCCTCATACGGTGGGGGCATGACGCAGGTGACTCCTCCCGGGTGGTATCCCGATCCCGGGCAGACAAGTGAGGGTCCCGCCACCGAGCGCTGGTGGGACGGCAAGGCATGGACGGAGCAGACCCGTCCCGCGGGCTCGGCCGCCGTATGGGGTCCCCCGGCGCAGGCGCCGACCGCCGGGGCGAGTCCGGCCGACCCGGCGTATTCGTCCTATCCGACGTACCCGGCGTTTCCCGCCCAGCCGCCGGCCGCTCCGCGGCGCGGTCTGCGCACCGGGATCGCCGTCGGGGCGGCGGTGGTCGTCCTCGCGTGCATCGGTGTGGGTGTGTACGCACTGGCCGGCAACGACAGTTCGGGCGGCGGCAGCGCCAACTCGCAGCAGGGCCCGGGCGGCACCGGCGGCCAGGGCGGTCCCGGCGGCTCGAGCGGCGGTCAGGGCGGACCGGGCGGCGGGAACGGCGGGTCCGGTGGATCCGGCGGTACGCAGTCGCCCGCTCCCGGCCAGTCCGAGGCACCGAAGATCGAGAGCGGTTCGGTGACGGACGCGCTGTCCGGGATCAGCATCCCGATCCCGGCGGACTGGTACGGCCAGGAGTACGCGGCGGGCGCGCAGGTCACGTCCAACGACTCCTACAAGTGCCCCGGCGACACCTCCCAGACCTGCACCAAGGGCGGCGCGTCATCGACACTGGCCGCGGTCCTCAAGACCGCGGGCAGCACGGCCGAGGCGGTCGCGAAGGCCGACATCAAGGCGAACGCCGAGCAGTCCTACGGCGGCAAGACCTACGGCTCGATCACCTCGCACCAGGTGCTGGCCTCCAAGGCGGTGACCGTCGCCGGGCAGAAGGGCTATCTGGTCCGCTGGAAGGCGATCACCAGCAAGGGCGCGGACGGCTATGTGGAGTCGCTCGCATTCCCCTCCCCCGCGGAGCCCTCGCAGATCGTCGTGGTCCGCTTCGGCGTCGACGTGGGCGAGAAGCAGTCGATCATCGACACGATCACCAAGGGCATCAAGGTGTCGACCGGCAGCGGCAACGGCCAGAAGGTCTGAACACCGGTCGGCCGGGTGGGGCGCCCCTCCGCTCAAGAGGAACCCCACCCGGCCGGGGGGTACGCGCCGCCCCCGTCCCCACGGTGCGGCGCGAGCAGGTCACCGTCCAGTCATCCCATGGACGGCGGCCTGATTCTCAGGTGAGACCGAGTACCGGCAGCACGGCGGCCTCCACGAAGCGGACCAGGTAGTCCGGGTCTGCGTACTCGCCGTCCACGACAGGGCGGGCGCGTACGACGCCGAACATCTGCGCCGGGATGTACTCCAGCGCCGGATGGTCGGCGACGATCTCGCCCCGCTCGACCCCGCGGCGCAGAATCTCCTTCAGCGCGGCGATCTCCGGGTCGACCAGGGCCTCCCGCAGCGCCTTGGCGAGGTCCACGTCCTGGGTGACGGCGTGCCCGAGGGCCTGCAGCAGCTTGGTGTCGTTCGTCGACCACCGGCCCACGGCCCGTGCCGCCTCGCGCAGGTCCTCCGCGAGCGACCCGGTGTCGATGCCCCCGAAGCGGGCCTTGCGGCGGGAGCGCAGGGCGGCCACCACGAACTGGGGCTTCGTCTTCCACTGCCGGTACAGCGTGGACTTGCTGCAGCGGGTGCTGGCGGCGATCCCCTCCATGGTGACGGCCTCGTATCCGCATTCGCGGATCTGCTCGAGCACGGCGTCGAAGAACTCCTGCTCACGCTCGCGCGTGAGTTTGGAGCGGCGCGAGGCGGCGGCCGTCTCCGGTCCGTCCGCGGCCTGCGACGTCATCTGCCCTTCTCCCTCACTCCGAGTGCCGGCTTTATTCGCGCTTTATTCCCGGCTTCCAGTGTGTCGTACCTCAATCGATACGCCAGTGTACCGGAACGTCGGCGTATCGGTACACTGCCGTATCGGAACGCTTTCGTTTCGGGACGGACGCGTACCGATGAGTTCGGGCCACGGCCCGAGTCATCACTCGCACCAGCACAAGCACCACGTCAGCGAAGGGGCCGGGGGATGAATGCCCGCACCGAGCCTGCAGCAGCAGAAGGGGAGACCGACGCGATAGCGCGGCCTCCGGTCGTCCGTGAGCTCCTGCTCGTCGCAGGGCTCTTCCTCGTCTACAAGTTCGGCCGCCAACTGGCGACGGGCCACACCGGGGAGGCGCTGCACAACGCGCACCGCGTGTGGGACCTGGAACGGACGCTCCACCTGCCCGGCGAGGGCTCGGTGCAGTCGGCGCTGCTGCACAGCGACACGCTCGTGCACATCGCGAACACCTACTACGCGACGGTGCACTTCCCGGCCACCGCGGCCTTCCTGGTCTGGCTCTATCTACGGCGCCCCGCACACTACGTCTGGGCCCGCCGGGTGCTCGCCACGGTCACCTCCGCGGCCCTGGTGCTGCCCTTCGTCTTCCCGCTGGCGCCGCCGCGGATGCTGGCCGCCACCGGACTCGTCGACACGGCGCGCGTCTACGGCCCGTCGGTCTACGGCCCGCCCTCCTCGGACCACCTCTCGAACCAGTTCGCGGCGATGCCGTCGCTGCACTTCGGCTGGGCCCTGATGGTGGCGATCGGCCTGATCGCGGCGACGCGTTCCCGCCTGCGCTGGCTGTGGCTGCTGCACCCGCTGGTGACGCTGCTGGTCATCGTGGGCACGGCCAACCACTACTGGCTCGACGCGATCGTGGCGACCGCCATGCTCGCCGCCGCCCTCGCCCTGGTCCTTCCCCAGACTTCGTCCGGGGGGACCCCCATCTCGCTTCGCTCGCCGCACCGCACGGTCTCCACCGCCGGGCGCGGCAGCGAGCAGCTCGCCCCCGCCGCCGAAGACAACGTCCTGCTAGGAGCGGGCCGATGAGCGCCACCCTTCTCGCCGTCGCCCTGTCCCTCTTCTCCGCGGTCGCCTACGCGGCCGCCGCGGTCGCCCAGGAGCGGCTGGCCTCCCGCAATCCCGGCTCGGGCCTGGCGCACATGCTCAAGTCGGGCGCCTGGTGGGGATCGGTCCTGCTCAACGCGTCCGCCGCGCTGCTGCATGTGGTCGCCCTCAAGTACGGTCCGCTGACCGTGGTGCAGCCGCTCGGTGCGCTCACCCTGGTCGCCGCGGTTCCCATGGGGGCGCGGATCGCCGGGCGGAAGGTCAGCGCGGTGGAGTGGCGGGGCACCGCGCTCACACTGCTCGGCCTGTCCGCGATCCTCGTCACGGCGTCCGGGCACGCGCCCGAGAAGGTGCTGAGCGTGCCCCAGGCGCTGGCGGTCGCGGGCGTGACCACGGCGCTGATCGGCATGCTGGCCCGGCCCGGGGCCCGGCCGGGACTGCGGCACGCGAGCGCGTCCGGCTTCGCCTCCGGTGTCGCCTCGGCGCTCACACAGACGGTGACGGTGGCCGCGACGGACCGCTCCGGCTCGCTGCTGAGCTGGCAGGTGGTCGGCGTGGCCCTGCTGGTCGCGGCCTTCGCAACGGGCGGACTGCTGCTGTCGCAGACCGCCTACCAGGGCGGCCTGGGCGCACCGCTCGCCATGGTGACCCTGGCCAACCCGATGGCCGCCGCGGTGATCGGACTCACACTGCTCGGCGAGCGGCTGCAGGGCGGCGCGGCCGGCGTGCTCCTCGCGCTCGCGGGAGCGGGGCTGGCGTCCTGGGGCGTGGTGCTGCTGACCCGGGCGACGCCCGAGGTGGCCCTCGTGGACGAGGAGCACCCGGTGGCGGCCGTACTGGCTCTGGAGCCCGAAACGGCGTTGCTGGAAAACCCGTTGGTGCCCCGACAGCCGGAGCCGGGGCACCTCACACCACTGTGACCGCGGTCAGCCGAGGCCGCGCGAGTCCTGCTTGAGTGCCGTGTCGACGGTCAGGGCCGTCGCGACGACGAGGCTCAGCAGCGGCTCGGGCAGCTGGTAGTGGATCTGCAGGACGTAGTTGTCCGCGGTGGTGAACATCGTCTTGGCGAGGCCTTCCCAGGTCTTGGTGATCCGGGCGACCTCGTTCTCGGCGTGGTCCACGATGGCGAAGTTCCAGGCCCGCCAGTTCTCCGCCTTGATCGCGCCGACCTTCTGGCCGTTCACGTTCATCGCGAAGTTGATCTTCCCGATCATGTTCTCCTGGACGATCTCGCCGACGGGCGAGCCGTCCGGACGGGACACGATCACCCGGGACTTGAAGAACTTCGCGGGCCGGGTCAGCAGCAGCTGCGGCTGACCGTAGGTGTCGCGGATCTCCAGCTTGTGCGTCATGAACTGGTCGAGGCTGGAGAGGAAGCGCAGCACCTTCTTCAGCGCGCTCTGGCCGACCTCGGTGACCGAGCCGATCTGGTTGCCGTTCTGATCCATGACCTTGTACTCATTGGTCACCTCGATCAGCTTGGCCTTCTGGTTGACCACCAGGACCGGCTCGGTGAAGAGGGTGCCGCCGCCGGGGCCGCCCGCGGCGACTCCGGCCTCCTGCTGCACCTGACGCTGCACCCGCAGGTCAGGTCCCGCGCTCTGGTGCGGAACCTGTACCTGCTGGGCGGCCTGCGCCTGCTGCTGGTCCGCGTTGGTGTGCTGGGTCCACTGGGCGCCGTCCCAGTAGCGGAGCGTCTGGGCCGCTCCGTGCGGATCCGGGTACCAGCCTGCAGGTGTGTTCGATTGCGTGGTCACCGGCGCACACTACCCCGACCACACCGGTATCCCGCCACCCCTCTCGTACCGGTATTCATCAGCTTTTACCCCGCACTTCACTTCGAGATGATCGCCGGGTCGCTCACACCGGGTCGCCCGTTCTCAACATGTCCGGCGAATCGCCGCAGGAATGCCGGGTCGGCCTCGGACGTGACGGTGAGGTCGTACCAGCGACGGCTGGCCGCGAGGTCGACGGTGTGCCGGACCGTGGCACCGGAGCGGACGGTGATGGTCTGCGGCTTGCATCCGTAGCCGCCGGACAGCTTCAAACGGGCCGTGCCCGAGCCCTTGTTGGTGAAGGTCAGCTCGATGTCGTCGCCGCTGTGGCGTGCGGTGACCTCGGGTCCGGCGGCCTTGTTGTCGCCCTTGAAGCCGCGCAGGAAGCCGTTCGGGCCGTGCACGGTCAGATCGTACGAGCCCTTCGAGTACGCCGAGTTCCAGGTGTCGGCCACGGTCTTGCCGGCCTCGGTGGTGTAACTCCACGGCCCGTCGGTGCGGTTGCCGGAGGTCACCAGGAAGGCGGCGCCGGCCTTCGCCCCCGAGGCGAAGGTGAGCGTGAACTTCCCGGCGGCCGTGTCCGCCGAACCGTCCACGTACGGCGCGTACTTGAGGGGCCGCGCCGGGCGCAGGCCGCGCTCCTGCTTGGGCAGGACGCCGCTCGCCGGCGGGGTCGGTACGTAGTCGGGGTGGCGGTTGTGGTCCGGCGGCTGGTAGCCGTCGGTGCCGGGCAGCGCGACCGGCTTGGTGTCCTTGTGCGAGAAGTCGAACGCGGAGGTCAGGTCGCCGCAGATCGCGCGCCGCCAGGGCGAGATGTTCGGCTCGTGCACGCCGAAGCGGTGCTCCATGAACCGGATGATCGAGGTGTGGTCGAGCGTCTCGGAGCAGACGTAACCGCCCTTGCTCCAGGGCGAGACGACGAGCATCGGCACGCGCTGGCCGAGCCCGTAGGGACCGGCCGGGTGGCTGCTGTCGCCCTTGAACAGGTCGAGGGCGGGGTCGACCGTGGACTTGCCCTGCGCCGCGGAGCCGGCCGGGAACGGCGGGACCAGGTGGTCGAAGAAGCCGTCGTTCTCGTCGTACGTGATGAACAGCGCCGTCTTCGCCCACACCTCGGGCGAGGAGGTGAGCGCGTCGAGGACCTGGGCGACGTACCAGGCGCCGTAGTTGGCGGGCCAGTTGGGGTGCTCGGTGAAGGCCTCGGGGGCGACGATCCAGGAGATCTGCGGCAGCTTGCCGCCCTTGACGTCCGCCTTCAGCTGGTCGAAGAAGCCCTCGCCCTTGCGGGCGTCGGTGCCGGTGCGGGCCTTGTCGTAGAGCGGGTCGCCGGGCTGGGCGTTGCGGTACTGGTTGAAGTACAGCAGCGAGTTGTCGCCGTAGTTGCCGCGGTAGGCGTCCTGGATCCAGCCCCAGGAACCGTTCGCGTCGAGGCCGTCACCGACGTCCTGGTAGATCTTCCAGGAGACGCCGGCCTTCTCCAGCCGCTCGGGGTAGGTCGTCCAGCCGTAGCCCACCTCGTCGTTGCCGAGGACCGGGCCACCGCCCTGACCGTCGTTGCCCGTGTAGCCCGTCCACATGTAGTAGCGGTTCGGGTCGGTCGAGCCGATGAAGGAGCAGTGGTAGGCGTCGCAGATGGTGAAGGAGTCGGCGAGCGCGTAGTGGAACGGGATGTCGTCACGGGTCAGGTACGCCATCGTCGTGGACCCCTTGGACGGGACCCACTTGTCGTACTTGCCCCCGTTGAAGGCGGCATGTCCGTCGTTCCAGCCGTGCGGGAGGTCCTGGATGAACGCCATGCCCAGGTCGTCGGCGTCGGGGTGGAAGGGCAGGATCTCCTTGCCGTTCGCGTCCGTCTGGTGCCAGACGGCCTTGCCGTTCGGCCAGGTCACCGGGCGCGGGTCGCCATAGCCGCGGACGCCTCTGAGCGTGCCGAAGTAGTGGTCGAAGGAACGGTTTTCCTGCATCAGGACGACGATGTGCTCGACGTCCTCGATGGAGCCGGTGCGGTGGTTCGCGGGCAGCGCGGCGGCGCGCTGGATGCTGTTGGACAGTGCGGTGAAGGCCGTGGTCGCGCCCGCGACCTGCAGGAATCGGCGCCGGTTGACTTCGGGCATGGGTGAAGGACCTCTCGCCTTGAGGGTGTTCGGCCGGCCGGATGTGACGGATTGCGCGCGGAGCGAGTGTTCCAAGAGCACCAAACGTCAG
Source organism: Streptomyces sp. NPDC047043 (assembly GCF_040644055.1). Classification (NCBI taxonomy): domain Bacteria; kingdom Bacillati; phylum Actinomycetota; class Actinomycetes; order Kitasatosporales; family Streptomycetaceae; genus Streptomyces; species Streptomyces sp. NPDC047043. Next base: position 64,298 of record NZ_JBEYVO010000022.1, on the reverse strand, counting down.
GGAAGGGTCTGGTGGCGTCTGTGTGAAAGTCGTCGGTACGTGAGGTGTGGCGCGACTCAGTCCGGCAGCGTGAAGGGGGTCGCGGACGGCAACTCGGCGGCGAGGCGTGCCGCTTGGGCGCGCCAGCGGGCCTCGACGCAGATCAGGATCGGACGCTCGGGTGCGGCCACCCGTCTGAGCCGCAGCCTGCCGGTCCCGCCCCGCCCGGCACGGAACGCCTCGACCAGCACGCTCCCGGCCGGGTCGGCCCAACCCGAGTGCGGCGGCCCGGGGTCGATCAGGAAGAGGCGGTGCCGGGTGAGCGCCAGGAAGACCGGCCGGGACCGTGAGCGCGCCAAGGCACCCCAGCGTGACCGGCTGCCCCACAGGGCACCGGCGAGAGCGTGGGGTACCACCGCCCCGTAGAGCCGGATCCGCACCGTTTCACCGGGCAGCAGGGCCGGGGCGATCAGTTCGAGTAGTTCGGCGGTGCCGGGCTGTCCGGGCTCGTCCGCCTGCGGTGCGGGCATCGGCGGCCTCCAGACCTGGGACGGGCCCGGAGACCGCCGGCGCAGCCGTCACCAGCCTTGGTAATTGCCCATGTCGTGCTGGAAGTTGTCGTACATGTGGTCGGAGAGGCCCTGAGGGTCGACGTCGAGGTCGTCCTCGATCTCCTGGTGCCGGTAGAAGTCGTCGAGCTCGTCACCCAGCGACTGGTCCGGTACCTGCTGTTCGGGCACGCCGTACGACGAGTCGGCGTCCCCCGAGCCGCCGTACGGCGCATCGCCGTCCCCCGTCCCCTCGTCGTACGACGTGTCCGCTCCCCCGTCGCCCGGGTCGTCCTGCGCGATCCCGGGCGGGTCGGCCGGCTTGTCCGTGTCCGGACTGCCGCAGGCCGTCAGCGCCATGACCAGTGCGGCGCCGGCCGAGACCATCAAGAGCTTCACTCGCATGGTTGGTTCTCCCCCGTGGTGTTCTGCGTGCTGTGCGGTGGTGCAGTCCCAGACTGGCAGCGGCCTTCCGGCCTCTCTGCGGGGTCAACCCTCCGAAGAGCGGCGGGTTTTCCCTCCGGTCGGCACAATGGGGGCATGCCGGCGGCAGGCGTCGTCCCGACAGCCGCCACTGCCTGGCCATGGGGGGAGGACCGGGATCCGGGCCGGTCGTTCGCCCCCGTGGCGCTGGGGGTGGCGGGGGTCCTTGTCGCCTCGGCGGCCGTGGTCACCACCTGGCGCGTGGCGCCGTATCCGTCGTGGCTGTGGCTTCCGGTGCAGTTGGCGGGCGTGTCGTTCGTGGTGTGCGGAGTGGTGCTGCGGCTGCGCAGGCCGGCCAACGGCACCGGCCCGCTGATGATCCTGGTCGGCTTCACGTGGTACATCGGCGACCTTCAACTCGGCGACAGCGCCGTGCTGTTCGCGATCGGCTTCTGCGGCTACCACCTCACGTACGCGGCCATCGGCCATCTGGTGCTGGCGCTGCCCGCCGGGCGGCTCTACAACCGGTACGAGCGCTGGGTGGTCGCCCTGCTGTACACCATGCCGCTGGTGACCCAGGGGGTGCGGTACGCGGTCGAGTACCCGCCGCAGCCGCAGATGTGGGGCGATCCGCATGCGCGGTACTCGGTGTGGGCGCCGGTCGGCAGCGTCCTCGTGTTCGCGCTGACCGCCCTGACCGCCGCGCTCGTGGTGCGCCGCTGGTCCACCGCCGGGCGGCCCGTGCGGCGGGCGTACGCGCCGGTGTGGATGACGATGCTGGCGCTGGGCGCCGTGGTCGCCGCGGGCGCGGTCGCGGCGCTGCTCGACGCACCGCACGCCGTCCAGCGGCTCACGCTCTTCGGATACGCCGTGGGCATGATCGTGACGCCGGTCGCGCTGGCCGGCGGGCTGGTGCGGGTGCGCATGGCCCGGGTGCGGGTCGCCGATCTCGTCGTACGACTGGAGGAGTCCGCCGAGCCGGAGGACGTACGCACGGCCATCGCCGAGGCGCTCGGCGACCCCGCTCTGGAGCTGTGGTTCCCGCGCCCCGAAGCGCCGGAGCATCCGGGTGTTCGCTATGTGCGCGCGGACGGGTCGAGGGCCGACAGCGCGCCGGGGAACGGCCGTTGTGTCACGCCGGTCGTCCGGCGGGGCGAGCCGCTCGCGCTGGTCGTCCACGATCCGGCGCTGCGCGAACAGCGGCCGCTGGTCGACACGGTGCTGGCCGCGGCCGGGCTCGCCCTGGACAACGCCCGGCTGCTGGCCGCGCAGCGAGCCCAGTTGGAGGAGATCCGTGCCTCCCGGGCCCGGGTCGTGCTGGCGGCCGACGCCGAACGGCGGCGCATCCAGCGCGACCTGCACGACGGCGTCCAGCACAAGCTGCTGGTCATCTCGATGCTGGTGGACCGGGCCCGGGGAACCCCGGCAGCTGCAGACGACGACTGGGAACGGACCGATCTCGCCAGTGCCGCCGCCCACTTGACGGAGGTCCTGGCCGAACTGCGGGCCCTGGCCGAGGGAATCCATCCACCGGCCCTCGCGGAACAGGGGCTGGCGGCCGCCGTCGAAGCACTGGCGGAACGCGCGCCGTTGCCGCTCCTGGCGGAGATCCCCGACCGCCGCCGGCCCGAACACCTGGAACGGGCCGCCTACTTCATCATCACCGAGGCCCTCGCCAACACGTACAAGCACGCGCGCGCGTCCCAGGTGCGCGTCGAGGTGACGGACGGCCCGGACCGGCTGTTCGTCGAGATCGCCGACGACGGTGTCGGCGGCGCGGATCCCGTACGGGGAACGGGACTTCGAGGACTGGAGGACCGGGTGGGTGCACTCGACGGACGGCTTCGTGTGGACAGTCCGCCCGGTGCGGGCACCCGTCTGGTCGCGGAGCTGCCATGCGGATCGTGATCGCGGAGGACTCCGGGCTGCTGCGGCAGATGCTGGCCGAGATCCTCACCGCGCGCGGCTTCACCGTGACCGCGGAGGTCGCCTCCCTGCCCGAGGTGCTGCAGGCCGTCGCCGCCGATCCGCCGGATGTCGCCGTGCTGGACATCCGCATGCCGCCGGCCCATCGCGACGAGGGCCTGCAGGCCGCGGAGCGGATCCGGGCCGACCATCCGTCGGTCGGTCTGCTGGTGCTCTCTCACTACGCCGAGACCTCCTACGCGATGCGCCTGTTGACGGCGGCCGACCAGGCGGTGGGTTATCTCGTCAAGGACCGGGTGCGGGACGCGGACCGGCTCGTCGACGCCATCAAGCGGGTGGCGTCCGGCGAGGTCGTCGTCGACCCGGACGTCGTGCAGCGGGTGCTGACGCGGCCCCGGACGACGGATCCGCTGGCGCCGCTGCTCCCGGTGGAGCGGCAGATCCTGGCGCTGATGGCCGAGGGGCAGTCCAACGCGGCGATCGCGGGGCGGCTCAGCTACAGCCTCAAGACCATCGAGAAACGCGTCACCTCGATCTCCCAGAAACTCGGCCTGCCGCACCCGGAGAGCCACGAGCGGGCCCACGTCAATCTGCGCGTGCTCGCGGTGCTGGCTTACCTGCGCAGTACGCGACCGACGGCCGAGCCCCCTGCCTGACACCGCGTCACCCGTTCCCGGCCAGCAGGGGCGGCGGCTTCCGCTCGGCCGCCGTCTCCCTCAGGCGACGCTGTGCGGCGGCCGGGGCACCCGCGGCCAGGAGTGCCTCGCTGAGCGCCCCGGCGACCGGGGGCACGTCGAGGACCCGGGGCCGGGCCAGCGGTGCCTCGGCGGACAGACGGGCCCGGATGTGGTCCCGCAGCAGTACGTGGTCGTTCTGAATCGTGCCGCCGCCCAGGACCACCGGGGTCGGTGTCCGCAGCAGACGAAGGCGGCGCAGCAGAGCGGTCACCATGGCGACGATCTCGTCGCCGAGGCGTTCCACGATGCCCTGGGCCACGGCGTCACCGCCGACGGCGGTTGCGAAGACCAGGGGGGCCAGGCCGTGCAGTGCGGTCATCGGTATGTCGCCGGCGCTGACTGCCAGCGCGACGGACTCCACGCTGTCCAGACCGAAGTGGACCGGTAGCTCCTGCCGCAGTCGGGTCGCCGGTCCTCGCCCGTCGCCCGCCCGGACGGCGGCGCCCAGCCCCGCCCGGGCCACCGCGAGGCCGCCGCCCCAGTCCCCGGTGATGTCGCCGAGGGAGAGAAAGCGGGCTGAGCGGCCTCCCGGGTGGACGGCGGCCGCATTGATGCCGGCGCCGGACACCACCGCGACCCCCCAGCCGTCCGGTGCGCCTGCACGCAGGACGGCGAGGGTGTCATTGCGGACGAGAGCCCGCTCGGCCACCCCCAGCTGGGTCAATTGCCGTAGTGCCAGACGTTCTTGTGCCCGGCGGTCGACGTTGGCGAGGAAGTACGCTCCGACCGAGACCGGGGCCGTCTCGGGCAGGCCCGCCTCGGCCAGCGCGCGCCGGCCGAGACGGGCGAGCCTTGCAGTGGTGGTCTGCATGCCCTCGGTGTGCGGGCGGGTACCCGCGCCGCGCACCCAGGACAACAGGCGCCCCTCGGTGTCCGCGAGGACGAGGTCGGTCTTGGAACTGCCCCCGTCGACGCCCACCACGAGGTCAGGCATGGGCGGCCTCACTCGCGAGGAACCGGGGCAGGTGGCGGGAGTTGGCTGTCAGCAGCGCGTCGAGAAAGGCGTCCGCGACCTCCCACTCACGCACGAGCGGGTGTGCCACGAGGGCACGCCGGGCCACCCCTCGGTCGCCGCTCAGCGCCGCCTCGACGGTGAGGGTCTCGTACGCGGTGACCGCCTGGACGAGCCCGAGCATCTCCGGCGGCAGGGGCGGCACGGCGGCGGCGTGCGGTCCGGCGGTGTCGACGTCGGCCGCCACTTCGACCACGGCCTCGTCCGGCAGGCCGGACAGTACGCCGTCGTTGCGTACGTTCACGTAATGGTGGGCGCCGTCGCCGGTGAGCAGGCTGGTGACCAGGGCGGCCGCGGCTTCGCTGTAGTACGCCCCGCCCCGCTGCTCCAGCAGGCCGGGGCTGCGGTCCAGCCCGGGATCCGCGTAGAGCGACAGCAACTCCCTTTCGATGGCCAGGACTTGCTCGGCCCGGTGCGATCCGGTCTGCTGGGCCCGGATCTCCTCGTGGGTGCAGTAGAAGTAGTGGAGGTAGTACGAGGGGATGGCACCGAGGTCACGCAGCACCCCGGCGGGGACGCGGACCTGCGCGGCGAGTTCGTCCAGAGCGGCGCCGCTCAGGAGTTCCGGCAGGCGGTCCGCTCCGTCGACGGTGACCGAGCGGATCCAGGACAGGTGGTTGAGGCCGGCGTGGCCGAGGCGTACCCGCTCAGGAGTGGTGCCGAGCCGATCGGCCAGCTGCCGCTGGAACTTGATCGCCACGTTGCACAGGCCGACCGCACGGTGTCCGGCGTCCAGCAGTGCACGGGTGACGATGCCGACCGGGTTGGTGAAATCGACGATCCAGGCGCCTGGTCGAGCCCGACGTCGGACCTCGTCCGCGATGCCCAGCACCACCGGCACCGTGCGCAGGGCCTTGGCGAAGCCTCCGGGGCCGGTGGTCTCCTGGCCGAGCAGGCCGAACCTGTTCGGCAGGGTCTCGTCCACCAGCCGGGCCGCCTGCCCGCCCACACGGAGCTGGACGAGCACCGCAGCGGCCGAGTCCACCGCACGGGCGAGGTCGGTCGTGGTGGTCAGCCGACCGGGGAAGCAGTGCCGGGCGAGGATACGGCGGGACAGTCCGCCGACGACGGCGAGGCGCTCGGTGTCGATGTCGTGCAGAACGAGTTCGTCGATCGGCAGGACGCCGGCACGCCGGGCGAAGCCCTCGATCAGTTCGGGTGTGTAGGTGCTGCCACCGCCGACAACGGTGATCTTCATCGTGCTCCCAGGAGTGTGTGCGGGCGCAGGGGTCCGGCCTGTCGGGGCGCCGGCGTCAGCCCTTGACGCCGGTCAGCGCGATACCTTCGACGAAGACCTTCTGCGCCAGGAAGAACAGCACCAGGACGGGCAGCAGGAACATCAGCGAGGCCGCCATCTGCAGCTGGTAGGCGTTCTGGTGGCCGTTCTTGGCGAGCTGGCTGAGGGCCACCGCGAGGGTCTGGCCGGTGTCGCTGTTCCCGGTGTAGAGCAGCGGGTTGTAGAAGTCGTTCCACGCGTAGAGGAACGCGAACAGCCCGACGGCGGCGATGGCCGGTCGGGCCACGGGGATCAACACCCGCCACAGGATGCGTAGTTCGCCCGCGCCGTCCACTCGGGCGGCCTCGGTGAACTCGTCGGGGATGGTCAGGAAGAACTGGCGCAGGAGGAAGATGCTGAAGGCATCGCCGAAGAAGGCCGGCACGATGAGGGGTTTGAGGGTGCCCACCCAGCCGATGTGCGCGTACATCACGTACAGGGGCAGGCTGGTGACCTGCGCCGGGATCATCATCGCGGCCAGGACGACCAGGAAGACACCCTCCCGGCCGCGCCACCGCAGCCGGGCCAGGGCGTAGGCCACGGGTACCGAGGAGACGACGACGCCGATCGTGGACAGTCCGGCGTACAGCATGGTGTTGAGCAGGTCGTGGCCGAACGGCATGGCTTTGAAGACCTCGGCGAAGTTACCGAACTCCCAGGGCGAGGGCCACAGCGATCCGGTGCCTGCCTGATGCTGGGTCATGAACGCGGTGAACACACAGATCGTCAGCGGCAGCAGGAAGCACAGCGCGATCGCGACAGCCGGTGCGTGCTCGGCGAGGACGTACAACAGACGCCGTCCGGCGCGAGATTGATGTTTCGTCAGGTCAGGGGTGCTCATCGGCCACCGCCGGCGTGATGCACGAAGCGGCGCGAGGCGCGGATGAAGACCGCCGTCGCCGCGAAGATGACCAGGAACAGCAGCCAGGCCATGGCGGAGGCGTAGCCGGTCTTGAAGTAGGCGAAGCCCTGCCGGTAGAGCTCTGTCGAGTAGAAAAGCAGCGAGTTGGCGGGGTAGCCGATCAGGTCGTTGCTGGAGGAGGTGGCGTTCGCGGAGCTGGAGGCGACGAACGCCTCGGTGAAGTACTGGAAGGTGTAGATCATCCCGGTGAGCAGCGCGAAGAAGATGACCGGGGAGATCGCCGGGAGGGTGACGCTGCGGAACTTCTGCAGCGCACTCGCACCGTCGAGTTCGGCGGCCTCGTACAGCTCGCGCGGAACGTCGAGCATGGCGGCGGAGAAGATGACCATCACGTTGCCGCTGGCCCACAGCGCCATCAGGACGAGGCTGGGCTTGGACCAGGCGGGGTCCGAGAACCATCCGGGGCCGCTCACGCCCACGAGGCCGAGCAGCCGGTTGAGCGGTCCGACCGGGTTGAGCAGCACGATGAACGACAGGGCGGCGGCCACCACGGGCACCATGGACGGCAGAAAGAACAGTGTCCGGTACACGGCCCGGCCGCGCTTGACGCGGATGATCACCCAGGCCGTGAGCATGGCCCAGGCGGTGCGAAGGGGCACCATGACCACGACCATCCACAGCGTGTTGCGTACGGCCGTCCAGAAGGTGTCGGACTGGGTGAACAGGGTGCGGTAGTTGCGCAGTCCGACGAACTGCACCGGCCGGTAGGAACCGGCCTGGAAGTCGGTGAGCGAGTAGTAGAGCGTGGCGACCACCGGGTAGAGCACGAAGACGGCGAACCCGACGACGAACGGTGACAGGAACGCGAGGACGACCCACCAGCGGGCCCGGCTCGGACGGCGCCGCCCGCCCCGGGCAGGGCACGGACGTGCCGTCCCCGGGGCGTCGCCGACGGGGGCGAGAACGGTCGTCATGCCTACTGCCCGCTCTCGGAGTTGAGGTCGTCGATCTTCTTGCCGACCTGCGCCAGTCCGCTCGCGGCGTCCTTCACCTTGCCCTGTTCGTATTCGAGGAGGAACGCCCGCCAGGTGTCCATGTCCTCGATGCCCGCCGGAGTGAGGGTCTTGTACGAGGAGTGCGGGTTCTCGAAGACGTCGACGAACGGCTTCCAGTGCGGGTCGTCGCGTTTGTCCCAGGCCTTGAGCGCGGCGAAGGTGGTCGGGATGTTGTAGACCGTGTCGGCCAGCGTGTTCAGGAACGTGGTGTCGGTGGTGAGTTGCTGGAGCGCGAAGAACGCCTCCTGCTTGTGCTTCGAGCCGGCCGACAGGTATGCGACGGTGCCCAGGGTGCTGCCGGCTCCGTAGGTGCCCGACGAGCCGTCCAGGACCGGCATCGGCACCACGCCGTAGTCGAAGTCCTTCTTCTCCGAGGCGATCTCGCCGACGTGCCACTCGCCGTCGAACTCCATCGCCGCGGCGCCGGTGAGCAGCGGGTTGCCCGCATCGTCGGCGTGCGGCTGGTAACGGCCCACGAACTTCTGCACGTTCGCCCTGCCGTAGTGGTCGATGAGCTCCCGGTCCCACTTGAGCAGTTGCTGCCACCTGGCGTCGGAGGCGAAGGTGGTCCTGCCCTCCTTGCCGTAGAAGTCGGTGTCGCTGTGCGCGCCGGTGAAGAGGAACCGGTTGACGTCGTAGTCGGAACGCGGGACGAAGCCGAAGGTCTTGATCGAACCGTCCGCGTTCTTCACGGTCAGCTTCTTGGCGTCGGCGGTCAGTTCGGCGAGCGTGGTGGGCGGCTTGGTGATGCCGGCCGCGGCGAACATCTTCTTGTTGTAATAGAGCGCGAAGGCGTCGGTCAGTAGCGGCAGCGCGCACTGCTTGCCCTGGTAGCGGGTGTAGACGAGGGTGGCCGACGGGAACATCTTCGCCGTGTCGATCTTGGCCGAGGACAGGTACGGGCTCAGGTCGGCGACCGTGCCGTTGTAGCAGAACCTCGCGACGTTGTCGGGTGCGGAGCCGATGAACACGTCGGGCGGGTCGCCCGCGGCGACTGCCTTGGCGTAGGCGGCATCGTCCTTGTTGGGCACGAACTTCACGGTCAGCCACGGGTACTTGGAGTGCAGCCTGTTCAGTGTGGCCTTGAACGCCGCCACCTCGTTCGGGAGGTGGTTGAACGTCCAGACCGTGACGGTGGTGGCCTCGTGCGAGGCGCCCGGCGAGATCGCGGAGGCGGGCTGTGAGGAGGCGGGGCCGGTGGACGTGCAGCCGGCCAGCAGCAGTACGCCGGCGGCCGTGGCGGACACGGCCCCGGTGATAGGTTTGAACACTGATCGTCCTTCCTCGGAGACGGGATTTCCTGGGTGACGGATCGGTCGTCGGTCGATCGGGCGCGGCAACGCTCGATGACCTGGAGCGGCGGCGCTGTCCGGCAAGACGGCGTCGCCGCGGTGTGTGCGAGGACACGGCGGTGTTTCAGGACAGGGACGACGGTGGCTCTGTCTGCGGGACAGGAGTGGTGGCGGCGGCGAAGGCGGCCTCGCGGGCCAGCTTGGCCGACATGGTCGTGGCTCCTGTGAGCACGGCGTCCTGGCCGAGAGCCGACGCGACGATGGGCGGCCGGAAGGTACTGAAGTCGGCCAGATGACGGGCGACCGGTTCGAGCAGCAGGTCGCCGTTGGCGCCGATGGCGCCGCCCAGCACGATGAGTGCTGGGTCGATGAGAGGTACGACGCAGGCCACCACGTAGGCGACGCTGCGGGCGGTGTCCTCGACGATCTCCAACGCGGCGGGGTTACCGGCACGGGCGAGTTCGAAGACGGTGCGCGGGCTGGCGTCACCGGGCAGTCCGCGCCGCTGGGCCTGCCCGCTGATGTAGCGGGCGCCCAGGTGTTCCTGCACGAGGTCCCTGCGCTGCCCCACCGGCGCGATCATGCGGTCGCTGGGGAGATAGCCGGCCTCTCCGGCCACGCCCGTGGCGCCCCGCCGGACCCGGCCGTCCACCACCAGCCCGAGACCCAGCCCGACCCCGAGGCTGACCAGGACGAAGTCGTCGGTCTCGGCTCCGCGCCCATGGGTGCGTTCGGCCAGCGCCGCGAGGTTCACGTCGTTCTCCAGGACCAACGGCACCGGCATCGCGCGGCCGAGCGCCTCGCCGAACCCCCGACCCGCGTCGGGCAACCCGGTGGCGTACGACAGGTGGCGTCCGTCCGGGCCGACCGCGGCCGGCATGCCCGCGACGATCCGGGTGATCTCCTGCAGCGGTCGCCCGACCTGCCCTGCCAGGTCCACGCACATGTCCAGGATCTGTGCGACGAGCGTGTCGGCACCCCGGTCACTGTGCTGCTCGGCCTCGGCCCGCCCCCGGATCCGACCGGTCACGTCGGCGACCGCGGCGCGGATCTTCCGGTGCCCGAGGTCCACACCGATCGCGAAGGCACAGTCGGCGTTCACCCCGTACTGCGCCGGCGCCGGACCCTTGCGGCCCGTCACCGGGCCCACCTCGGTGATCACCCCACGCTCCAGCAACAGCCCGACCGCGGCGGCAACGGTCGGCCGCGACAACGGAATCCGCCCGGCCAAGTCGGTGGTCGTGACGGGGCCCGCCTCGTCGATGGCCTCCAGAACGGCACGGCCGTTGAGCGAACGCAGCAACCGCTGCGGACCTGCTGGATAACGGCGGGTCACAGTGCCCTCATCTCGCCATCGGCGCTTGTAAGAAAGAAAGTTGCTTATTTATACGCTCGGGCATGGCCCGGATCAACCCCTCGGCCGGGGTCCGCCCCGGGCGCCGGCGCGCGTGAACGGCGTCCGCGTCCTTGCGAGATCCTTGCGAGACGACGCACCGCGGCCGGCAGTGCGGCCGAGTGGGGCACCGGACCACGGGTGGGCGCCTACGGCGTAGGCCTGGTAGGCGTGGGGTAGAGGGCTCGTGTGGGCGAACCCGAGAGGAGTCCAGCAGGGCTGGACATCAGCCGAGTGGCCGAGGTGATCACGGGACGTTCAACTGGTCTTGCGGGTCGCCGGGGCTCGGGCTACCGGGTGTCGGGGCATCACGTGATTACCTCGGCGCACGTCGTGGAGGCGTCGGCAGCCGTGTTGCGGGTCCGTTTCGATGCGGATCGCCCCGCCGAGTGGGCCACCGAAGCGCGAGTCGTATTTGCGTCTGCCCGGGCCGATCTGGCGCTGTTGGAGCTCACGGATCTGCCCGACGAGGTTCCGACGAGCCTCACGTCCCCACGGTTTGCGGGAGTTCCGGACGCCGACGTGACGGTGCAGGTCTCCGCCGTCGGGTTCCCCCTCTTCAAGATGCGTCGGCCCGCCGCCCCGACCGATCGTCCGGAATCCGGTCGACCGACCCGATATCGCGATTCCTGTCACGTGGACGGCAGAGTGTCCGTCCTCTCCAACCGCCGCGAAGGAACCTTGGAAGTCGCCGTTGCGCCGCCCGCCGACGAGGTGGGACCGGAGCGATCTCCCTGGGAGGGCATGTCCGGTGCGGCCGTCTGGTACAGGAACGCCATCATCGGCGTGATTGCCGTACACCATCGAGCAGACGGGCTGAACCGACTGGCTGCGGTACGGGTGGCCCGCTGGTACGAGGCGTTGAAGGACGAGGAACTGGAGATGATGTGCAGGCATGCCGACTTGCCGCCGTGTCTGCCGGTCGCGGAGGAGGCGCCCATTCCCGTACTTCCCTCCCGTCTGCTGTCCCTCTTGAATCCCGCCGAACTCTGGCACGTGACGGACGCAATTACCGCGCTTCCTTCGCTGCGCCGACTCAACGGGTTGGACACGGTTTTGGAGGGGGCCGATCCGCGTCTTGCAGCCCAGCGCCCCCGAGACAGCAGTCTCCGCTTCGAGGTGCACGGCCTGTTGCGTACGTGCCGAAGATACCCGGGCACCTTCGGCACGGTGGTCGATGCCCTCCGGCACTGGGAGCAGGACTCGGAGGAGGTCCGCCACGTCGAGCACGTTCTGAGACGACTAACGCTCAAATACGGATGAAGTGAGGCGGTGACTGGTCGGTACGCAGGGTTTCGGGAAGGCTTGCTCTGGGTCATCATGGGAAGGAGCGCCGCATGGAGCAACGGCCGTTAACAGGAGGGGACTTGGCAGACGCAGAGCAGGCTGAGCCTGAGAATGGTTCTGCAATCCTGGACCTTTCGGGCATATCTCTTGAGGAACTGCGCTCCATGGACGGTCCGGATCTGGCCGAGTCGCTCGAGTACTTGATAAGCGACCTCGACGACCCGTATTCGGTCAGGGTCGGGGGCAGCAACCCGTCTCGTGTGGGGTGACGCAGGGGGGATCTGTGGGTGCTGATGTCGGCGCGACCAACGACCGGCCAGCCTTCCACACCCTTTCCACGGAGGATGTTCCGGCGCTTGTCGACAGTGGCGATCCCAGCCGATTCGTCCTCGAGTTACTGAAGGCGGAACGCAGCCGCCGTATGTTGCTCCTGCGAGCGTTCCTGGACCGAGTTCGCCAGGACATCCCAGCTGAAGAAGCAGCCGTCGCCCAGGCCTGGACCCTGCTGGAGAGCGCCCAGCAGGTGGTCCCCGAGGCTGTGGAAGAGATCCTGATGTCTCCGGGAACGGGCATCTGGGTTTCCTCGGCCCTGCGGCAGCTGAGGGACGGTACATCCGGCCAACTTCCACTGTGGATGGTTACGGGACACCTGTCCGCGCTGGCCGTCGCCGCAGCGACCCGTGCCCGGCTCTCGTTCTCCATGAAAGTGCCGGTCCATCAGGGAACCGTTTCTCTTCCCGGTTTGGGCTGTGCGAGCTTTGAGGACCTGTGCGTGCCACCGTGGGCAACTGCTCATGCCGTCGGCCAGGACGGCTCTCTGCGCATTACCACAGCCGGCAGCGAGGTGGCCATAGAGTCCGACTGGCGGCGCTCCGCTCCCGGCTGGCTGCCGACCCGCCGACTGGCGATCGGGCCACGAAGGTCCGCCCTCCATCTCGTACTGGAGGAACACGACCCTTACCGCACCTTTTCGTCACCCCGAGCGCCGCGCTTTCTGCACCCCGCGGAGGAGCGCGTCTGGCGCTCATCGCTCGGCGATGCGTGGAGCATACTCTTGCGCGACGATCCGGTTGTGGCGGAGGAAATGCGGTCTGGCCCCCTCCTGTCCCTGGCACCAGCAGAAGCAAGGGAGAGATTTCGGCCATACAGCAGCTCGGCCGGTGAGGCTTTTGGTGGCATCAGTGCTTCATTACCAGACAGCCCTGCCCAACTTGCGGCCACCTTGGTGCATGAATTCCAGCACATCAAACTCGGCGCTTTGATTCACCTCGAACCGTTGTTGCATAGGGCGGAAAACGAGAACGACCGGATCGAGTTGTTCTACGCTCCATGGCGTGACGACCCCCGGCCACTGGAAGGAATAATCCAGGGGATATACGCCTTCTTCGGCGTGACACGATTTTGGCGAGCGCACCGCCGAAAATCTGCCGCCTCATCATTATTGGCCGACTTTGAATTTGCCCTATGCCGTAACCAAGTGTGGGAAACCCTCAAGGACGTCGGACGGCACCACCGCTTGACTCCCACAGGGCGTCGTCTCTTGCGCTTGCTCAGCGAGCACTGTGACGCATGGGTTGCTGAAGAGGTGTCCCAGACGGGGGTACGCCTGGCACACGAGGCGGCCACAGATCACCGTGCCAGATGGCGCGCCCACCACCTACGACCGCCCGTGCAGGCTGTCGAAGAAGCCGTACGTGCCTGGAAACGAGGGGACAGCCACCCGCCCGTCCTCCTGGAGACCGCACCGCGCTCCGTGCCCGACACCGCGGCGGTCTGTCTGGACACCGCTGCCACTCTCGCCCGGCACGCCATCGCGGATCCAGCGGCGCTTTGGGGCTCTCGAGCTGAGGATCAGGTCGTCGGAGCGGGACGGGCGGATGTGCTCCTGGCACTGGGCGAACGGTCAGCCGCTCGCCTGGTCCTGGTGGAGCAATTACGTGCCGAGAATCCCCCGGCAGGCTCCTGGCCCCTTTTGGGGCGGGCGCTGGTCGACGACCCGGCCCAGGGAGAGGTTTCTCGCTTTCTGCTCGATTTCCCGGAACGGATCAGAGCGGTTCACGAAGCCTTGAGTACCGCAGGTTCGGAGCAGGATGACCCCATTCGGCTGGCTGCCTGGCTGGCCAAGAAGCGATGACCTGAGGGAGCAGCCGCAGGGGCATACCAGCGGGTGGAACGTCGCGGCGGTCAGCTCCCTGCGGCATGTACGTCATCACCGACAAGCGTGCTAAAGCGGCAGCGGGTCGATGTCGCAGTTCGCACGGGCACCGGCCCGGAAATCAATGGCTGCGGGGTGCGGCGCCACATTGTCCTGCCCAGCCGATGATGTGTTCAGCACTCGCTCCAGGCGCTCTCCGGTATCCCTGCGCAAGGCCGCGCCTTCGTCGTGCAATCCGAGGGACACAAGGTCCTGGGCAAGATTTCCCGCGCATGCGAGGGTGGTGGGGTGGTCCGGGCCGAAGGTTTCCAGGCACCGTGTGAGCGTTTCCCGTCCCCTGTCGGCAGCCGATTGATACTCACCCAGGGCTGCCAAATCGCTGGCCAGATTGATGGCGGTCACAAGGGTGAACGGGTGAAGTGGGCCGATCGCGTCGGTCAATGCCTCCGAGGCAGCCTCGTCCAGCCGACGTGCTTCCTCCGGGCGTCCCAGCAGGCGTTCGGAGATCGCCAGTCCGACGTCAGCCGACATGGTGTATGGATGCCGCTCGTGGAATACCGTGCGATAGCCGCTGCAGACTTGGAGACTGCGGGCATGTGCGCTGTCCAGATCGCCGTTCTGACGCAGCGCGATTGCCAGCGTCAATGCACTGGCCAGGGACCGGGGGTGGGTCTCACCATAGCGACGGGTGAAGCCTTCGTGGGCTTCCAGAGCGAACTCCAGGGCGCGAGCGTGATCGCCTGACTTGCGGCAGGCAATACCCAGCTCACGTACGGTGTCGATTGTGTTGGGATTGTCGCCGCCAAAGAGCTCCCGGGACGCGCTCAGGGCACTTTCCTGGAGTCGACGTGCACCGATGTAGTCCCCGATCTCACGGACGTCGATGGCGATCGAGTTCTCGGTGATGAGGCTGCGCTGTTCATCGCGGCCGAAGACGCGCAGTTTGAGCTCCCACGTCTTACGGTCCAGATCGAGCGCCTCTCGGAATGCACCGGTCAGGCGAAGACTCACGCCGAGGTTGTGGGCGATGTTCAGGGTGACGGGATCGTCCTCACGGAAGGCGCGTACCGCTCGTTCGTAGGCGACTCGGTTGAGCTCCACCGCGTCTTGGAAACGACCTTCGGCACGGCGTACGCCGGCCTCGGTGTCGATGGCGTCGAGGGCGCTTTCTGCGTCGGGGTCCGCGACGCGATCGTAGACCCGCCGGACGTGTTCAACGAGGTCGGAGGCTTCCTGATACCGGCCGACCGTCCAGTACATCCAGGTCAGCCATTGGCCCATCAACAGCGTCTGATGGTCTTCCTCACCGAACAGCTCCAGCCACGCCTTCCAGGCGGATTCGGAGAAGTCGACCGCGACCTCGTGTTCGCCCCAGTGGTACAGGTACTTCGCGACGTTGATGACGAGGTCGCGGGTCCAGGACTGGTTCGACCGCAAGGCGTCTGAGGCCATCACGTGAGTGTAGAGCTCAGCGTACCGATCCCAGCTGGTCGGGTCGGTCGGTGTCCCTGGGTCGGCGGTCGCCATCAGGCGGTGGGCGCTCTCGCGCATGCTGTCTTGCTCCTGGGGGCTCATACGGTTGATCAAAACGTGCTGAACCAACCTGTGCATCTCGATGGAGTTGGTACGGTGATCGATTCGGGCCAACGAGTAACGGTTGATCTCCCGAATCGCACGTGCGAGCTTCATCGGATCGCTGAGCGTTGCGTTCAGCTCCGGAAAGGGGTCGTCGCGATTACTTTCGCGGCGGGAAAGGATTTTCCTGGAGATCGGGTCCGGCGCAAAGTATGAGCACAGCTGGAGCAGGCGGAGCGCGGCTGGGCTGCGCGTCTCCAGGTGGTCCAGAGATACGTTCCAGGCAGCCGCGACGGGCAGCTGATAGTCCGGCGGTGGTGCGGTTTCCAGCAGTTCGTTCTTCTTGCTCTCGAAAAGACGCAGGTATTCGGCTGCCGACATACCCGTTTCGGCCCGCCATGCGGCGGCCTGGACGAGTGCCAGAGGCAGATCGCCCAGCGCTTCGGCCAGTGCTTCCGCTTCTTCTTCCGCGAGGATCGGCCCAGAACCGCGTAGCAGCTCTTTACTCTCTTCGCGCGTAAAGACGTCCACCTCGAGGGAGCCGCTGACAAGTCCCCAACGTCGATTACGGGAAGTGACGAGAATGGTTCCCGTTCCGCCGGTCGGGAAATAGGGGCGCACCTGTTCAGGGCTGTCGGCGTTATCAAAGATAAGCATCCACCTGGAGTAGGGCTTACCTTCACGCAGCGCTTCTCGTACTGCGGGACCAGCTACGTTGACTTCCGAAGAGGTAGTCAGTCCCAATCGCCTGGCGAGTTCGACCAACGACTGGCCGATCTGTCCTGGGCGTTCGGACGGAATCCACCAGATGATGTCGAATTCGGCTTGGTGGCGATAGGCGTATTCAATTGCCAGCTGCGTTTTTCCGACCCCACCCATGCCGTGGATCGCTTCGGGCAATACCGTTGTCGTGCCCTCGCCAAGCCGCTCGTCCAGCAAATTAAGAAGCCCGGTCCGGCCAGTGAAGTTCTGATTACGTGGCGGCAGGCTCCAAATGCGGGGCTGTGCGGTCCTCACTCCTTCCTCCGGGCGCTGAGGCGTGGTTGTCATGCGCAGTGCTCCTTCGTCTTCTACGGGGTGAGGGGATGGGGTGACGTCGGACGCAGCGGGCGGAAGATCGGTAAGGCGAACTGCATGCCGCTGATCGTGCCAGCGCAGGGCATCTCGGAGAACGGCGGCGCGCCCAAGAAAGGACACGGCCACCATCGCGCTGAGTTCCACGCGGAGGAAATAGGCGTTCCGGCTCGTGACCGCAGGAACAGTCGAGTCGCACAACGACGCCGATGGAGGCGGCAGCAGAGAGGCGCTGGACGGGGCCCGGGCCAGCACCGCGCGCACCTCACGCAGGGTGCGCATCGTCGCGCTACGACGGCCCACGGCAAGCAATTGCTCGCGCGCATCGGGAAGGAAGTCGTAAACAACGGCGTCGGGCGCGTCGTCACGGACTCCTGTGGGGCGCACCAAGCCGCCGAGGAAGAGTTCCGAGGCGTGCACCGGTCCGGCGCCTGGTGTGGAACGAATCAGCGCACGGATGACGGGCAGGCTGAGCGGTGCCGCGGCGAGGCGGGTGGCCAGTTGGAAGGCAGTGGGAGAGGCGGCCGCACGGAAGTCGGAGACGCGGCTTGCGGCAGAAGGCGGGCCCTGCGCGGCAAGGAACTCGTCCGCCCAGGGGAAAGCCCGTGCCGAGTCGGGTCGGGCCTTCCAGCGGTGGGCAATCAGCGCCGGCAGATCTCGCCAGTGGGGTCCGTCGGTGAGCACGCCGGACAGAGCCCGCGCTCCGTGCTGGGCAAGAGAGAGTACGGGAACGATGCTCGGGGCGTCTGCTTCGGCTGTGCCGTCTTCGTCGTCTTCCGCCTCTCCTGCGCCGACCGACCACAATCCGGGTGGCGCCTCCCGCAGCCGCCACTCCCACAGTGCATTGGCCGTCCATGGGCTCGGTGCTTTCACCTGAACGTGGGACACATCGAGTCCGGTGCGAAACCACAGGTGGGGTGGAAGGACATCGATCACGGCAAGAGGCCAGGTCATCGTCCAGTCACGGAGCAGCGGCTGCACCGTCCCGAGGTGCCAACCAGCCGCAAGCCCGTCGGTGACCACGAGGATCACCCGTCGGGTACCTTCTTGCGTTGTTCCGAGCAGTGAATCGGTGCCCACTCGCGAAGGCACCGTTTCGTCCGTGCCCAGCAGACGGATGACCCGCACTTGGGTGAAGTTCTCAGCCAGCGCCTCGGGCACTTGCTGGACCACCTGGTCCCACACGCGCATGCTGACATGGGCATCGACGACCAGAACGGCCTCCGTCGGCACCGCGCTGCCTTCCGGGAGCAACGCGTGCCAGAGCAGTGCTGCGTCTGTACCAGCTCGTAACCGACCGCGCCAGACATCGTCATTGGACATGGTCACTCGCAGGGGATTGGCGGCGGTGTCGGGGCGGTGACGGGGACGCGTCTCCGCTGACAGTCGTGACAACCACCCCGTGCACGGGGCAGCTTACCCGTGCCCCGGGCGGGTGGTCGCACGCTATGACGCGCGTATCCGGCATCAAGAAATGCGCCTCCAATCTCCCCCGCTCGTAGGCAACTTCGGATCAGGAGCTGCCCTGCCCACCCGCTGAGGCAGAGGGACCCGGCAGTCGTTCAGGATCATCCAGGAGCAGCGCCAAATGGCGGCCGACATGACCGTTCCAGCCCTCGGGCCCCAGTGCCAGCGCTGCATTGCGCCAACGACGGGTGCGGTCCAGCAGTCCGGCCAGTCCTCCGTCGCGGACGATGTCCGCGGCTGCCTCACGAAAGGGCACTCCGGAGCCGCTCCTGTCCCACAGCAGGGCAGGGATGCCCGCGCGCAGAGCCGCCACGAATTCCTGACGGGCCGTCGGCGAGTCGGTACGAGGGGATTCATTGAGAACCAGGCAGACGATCTGCTCGTCTTCTTTGAGCTCTCGTTCCAGGTGAAAGGCAGATTCCTCCGACGTGCTCCAGTGCGAGCGGCTGTCAGCGGGCCGGTCCTTCAGTTGGCGCCAGCGATTGTTCCAGGGGCGGTGCCACGCCCCCCTGCGTAGCCGCTCGAACGAACGCAGGACCACGGTGTAGTCCATCACCAGGGGAGTCGGGATGGGCGCGTCGAGTTCCTTGTTCCACCACTCCACCGGTTCGTCAAGCAGTTCCCACGGCAGGATGTACTCGATGATCACCGGTTGGCGCAGATCTGCCCACCGTTCCTCGGCTTGCTCGATGAGGCGATCCACGGCGGCGGGAAGGTCGGTCCTCCGGAGTTTGAGGGTCTCACCTGGTATCGGGTGCCACCCGTCCGAATCGGACTGCCGCCAGTGCGACAAGTAGTAGCTGTCAAGGTCGACTCCGTCCGGTTCCAACTGGATCAGCAGGTATGCGGGATGGAGTGCGGGTTCACTGGGAGGGTCGTAGGCGTCATGCTGCCAATTGGTCATCTCGTCGGTCAGCCCCCGCTGTTGGGCCTGTCCCCGGTTCCAACGCCGCAACTCCTCAGCTTCCTTGGTACGGCCGTCCTTGACCAGGTATTCAGCGACCACAGCGAGGAACGCCATGGCAGGGGGGAGCTCATCCGCCACGGCGTTGTCGCCGGCCAGATGCAGGAACACCTCCCAACTGGTGCCGCACCAGGCTTCAAGCTCCTGGGTTCGCCCATGGCTGGCTCGGCGGGCCAGCCGCGTCAGGAGCGATGCGGAGCGTAAGCTCTGCAGGATCGGTCGCAGAGGATGCAGATCCGCATCCTCGAAAAACGCCACCGCTTCCCACTCCTCCACCAATCGCCACAGCGCAAGGGCGGTCTCGGAGCCCTGCTCGGCGTAGTCAAAACACCGAGCCAGCGTCTGCAGGCCTTCGTCGGCAGCCGCACAGGACTTCACCAACTGGCGCATCCACAGCGCCAGGGGAACGTCCTGGCGGGGGTCGATGGCCGCATGTGGCCCCAGCTCGGCGGCGAGATCCTGTAGCACCATGTCAGCGCCGGCCTGTCGGCGCATCGTCTCCGACGTGGTGAGTACGCGGGTGATCGCTGCTATGAGTTCGTTGCGTACCCGTGCGGAGCTGCGCTCTCCCACCCCGTGACCTCCCCCCGGCTGTCATCGAGTTGCTTCCCGCTGGTTTGGACAGCCTACGGCTAAGCCTTCCCAACCGTCATGCGCTCGAAAGGTCGTAGTAGTCGAACGAGCTTCCTTGGGCGCGCGCCTGAGACGGGGAAGCCGAACCAGTGGCAAAAGGCACCCAAGTACCGGTGAGCGCCCCGGAGTTCATCTCGTCCTCTGCCGGGTTGGCGGTTGCTCCGGCCAGTGCCGGCTCACCCGTTGCCTCGTACCAGAAGGAGCCGCGCAAGCAACTGAACGCCCTTCCCGGGACTCGCTACGATGCTGGCTCCAGGGCGACGGCAGGGAGCAAGCGTGATTGAACTGGCCGACATGATACGGGAGTTGCGACTGGAGCTGTATGCCGCGATGGCGGAGGGACCGGCCGGACCGATCCGATTCGAGCTCGGTCCGGTGGAGATCCAGGCGAGTGTGGCAGTGGACCGCGAGGCCGGGGCTGGAGGGAAGGTCCGCTTCTGGGTCGTCGAAGCCAACGCCGACGCCAAGTTGGCGACTTCGCAGACCCATCAGATCAATGTCACCTTGCATCCGAAGCTGGTTGCCCCGGATGGCACACAGCGGAGTGTCCTGATCACGGGAGATGAGGCCGACGGCGAGCGCTGACCGCCACGCGGCGACTGTGCCTCCGGTTACGAAAGAAGTCTGTTCCGGCCAGACGGTTCACCGATCCCCTTCCGCCAGACGGAAGCACCCTTGCCGGGCTGTGTCCCCCGTCACGAGTCTGAGTCCAACCACGGCAAGCGGGGCGAGGGCGCCCCGCTCTCAGGGACGGGATCGCCATGCCTCACATCACTGCCTTCGCCAGGAACCAGTGGTACGTCGCCGCCTACAGCCATGAGGTCGGGCGCGAGGAGCTGCTGGGTCGGACGATCCTCGGTGAGCCCCTCGTCTTCTACCGGACCGAGGAGGAGGGCACCCCGGTCGCGCTGGCCGACCGCTGTGTGCACCGCCGGTTCCCGCTGCACGAGAAGCCGAGCCGGCTCGACGGCGACAAGATCGTGTGCGGGTACCACGGGTTCACGTACGACACGACGGGTACCTGTGTGTACGTGCCCGGTCAGAAGCGTGTCCCGCGCACCGCCCGGGTCGCCTCCTACCCCGTGGTCGAGCAGGACTCCCTGGTGTGGGTGTGGATCGGCGACCCGGCGCTCGCCGACGCCGACACCATTCCGCGGGCCAGGCACCTCGACTCCCCCGGCTGGGTCACCGTCCGCGGAATGGAGCCCATCGACGCCGACTACGGCCTCCTGGTCGACAACCTCCTCGACCTCTCCCACGAGACCTATCTGCACGGCGGCTACATCGGCACCCCCGAGGTCGCCGAGACGCCGATCACCACCGAGGTCGACGAGGGCGCGGGCATCGTGCGGGTCAGCCGGCACATGGACGACGCCGAGTGCCCGCCGTTCTACGCCAAGTCCACCGGCATCGAGGGCCGGATCACCCGCTGGCAGGACATCGAGTACCACGCCCCCTGCCTGTACCTGCTGCACAGCCGCATCGCGCCGGTGGGCGTGCTGCCGGAGGCCGACGGCAGCGACCCGAACGGCTTCCACACCGAGATCACGTACGCGATCACGCCGTCCTCCGACGGCAAGGTGTACGACTTCTGGATGGTCTCCCGCGACTGGGCGACCGACAACGACGAGGTCACCGAGTTCCTGCGGGGCAACAACCACACCGTCGTCATGCAGGACGTGGACGCGCTCAACCTGCTGCAGAAGACGCTCGGCACGGAGCGCACCGGCTACCAGGAGCTGAGCATCAACATCGACACCGGCGGTCTGGCCGCCCGCCGTATCCTCGCCCGCCTCGTCGAGGAGGGCGACAAGCCCGTGGAGAAGGTCCTGTGAGCAGCAGCCCCACCGGCGAGATCTACCGCATCGACTGGCTGCCGGGCACGGACATCCTGCACGGCACCTGTCACTGCGGGGCCGAGCACAGCGCCCAGGACCCGATCGAGATGTGGGAGTGGATGCTCGCCCACCCCGAAGGACACCAGCCGCGAGGGCACGAGTCTCAAGGAAACAGCTCATGACCGTGTACGAAGCCGAACTCGTCGTCGACCGCAGGGAGTTCGCGGCCGACGGCGTGCTCGCCCTCACCCTGCGCCACCCGCTCGGCGAGGACCTGCCGGCCTGGGAGCCGGGCGCCCATGTCGACGTGGTGCTCGGGCCGGAGCTGGAGCGGCAGTACTCGCTGTGCGGCGATCCGGGGGATCGGTCGGTGTGGCGGATCGCCGTACTGCGAGAGCCCGACGGGCGCGGCGGATCCGCGCACGTGCACGAGCAGTTGGAGCACGGGGACAAGGTGCGGGTGCGGGGACCGCGCAACCACTTCCGGCTGGAGTCCGCGCCTCGCTACCGCTTCATCGCGGGCGGGATCGGCATCACGCCGATCCTGCCGATGGTGGCCGCAGCGGAGGCGGCGGGCGCGGAGTGGACGCTGCTGTACGGCGGCCGCACCCGCAACTCCATAGCTTTCACCGAGGAGTTGGGGCGGTACGGCGACCGGGTGACCGTCGCCCCGCAGGACGAGACGGGTCTGCTGGACCTCGCCTCCGTGCTGGACGACGTCCCCGACGGCACGCTCGTGTACTGCTGCGGTCCGGGGCCGCTGCTGGACGCGGTGGAGGAGCGCTGCCCCGCCGACCGGCTGCGGGTCGAGCGGTTCTCCCCGAAGGCCCAACAGGTCGGCGAGAACAGCGAGTTCGAGGTCGAGCTGGCACAGAGCGGCCGTACCGTGACGGTCGCACCGGACGTCTCCGTGCTCGACGCCGTGCGCGCCGCCGGCGTCGAGGTGCTGTTCTCCTGCACCGAGGGCACCTGCGGCACCTGCGAGACCGACGTCCTCGAAGGCACCCCGGACCACCGGGACTCGGTGCTCACCGACGAGGAGCGGGAGGCCGGCGAGACGATGATGATCTGCGTGTCCCGTTGCCGTGGGAGACGGCTCGTACTGGACCTGTGACCCCCAAGGCCGACGCTCGACCGGGCGTCGGCCTTGCACTGCTCCAAAGTGTCAACAATTTCGTCAGCCGAGCCATTGACCGCGCAGGATGCGTGGCTCTAGGTTCCCTGCACGTCAGTTGGGCATTACTGTGCGGTGCGCGCACAGCCTGTCGGAACACCGTTGTCTGCACAGGAGGAGCCATGCGTCGTCTGCCCGCCGGTCTCGCTGCCGGCGCCTTACTGCTCGCCGCGACGGCCTGCGGCTCGTCCGGTGACGATTCGTCGAGCGGGAGCACGTCGTCCGGAGGCACCACCACGGTCAAGGTGGGTCTCATCCCCATCGTTGATGTCGCGCCCCTTTTCCTCGGTCAGAAGAAGGGCTTCTACAAGAAGCAGGGCCTGAAACTGTCGGTGTCGTTCGCCGCGGGCGGCGCCGCCATCGTGCCCGCCGTGGCCTCCGGCCAGAACCAGTTCGGGTTCTCCAATGTGTTCTCCCTGATGGTCGCGCAGTCCAACGGCGTGGCCCTGAAGGCGATTTCCAACGGCAACGCCTCAACCGGGGTCGCCGGCAAGGACTTCGCGGCCACCCTGGTGAAGAAGGACAGCCCGATCAAGACGGCGAAGGACCTCGAGGGCAAGAAGGTCGCCGTCAACACCCTCAAGAACATCGCCGAGTTGTCGGTGCGGGAGTCGGTGAAGAAGGCGGGCGGCGACCCGGACAAGCTGAAGCTCGTCGAGATGCCCTTCGACCAGATGCCCGCGGCGCTCGACAAGGGTCAGGTCGACGCCGCCCTGGCCGTGGAGCCCGCGCTCACCACCATCAAGCAACAGGGCGGGCGCGAGATCGCCGCCTCGTTCGTCGACGTGGCGCCCGACATGACCGTCGGCATGTACTTCACGTCGCAGCAGTACGCGCAGAAGAACCCGGCCGTGGTCAAGAAGTTCCAGCAGGCCACCGCCGAGTCCCTCGCCTACGCGAACGCCCACCCGGACGAGGCGCGCGAGATCGTCGCCACGTACACGAAGGTCCCGGCGTCGCTCCTGGCCGAGATCACCCTGCCGAAGTGGCCGGCCGAAGCCAACCGCGCCTCCATCGAGACGCAGGCGAAGCTGGGCGAGGAGTTCGGGTTCTTCAAGAAGTCGCCCGACGTGGACGCGCTGCTGCCGTGAGGGGTGCGAACGCCGCATTCGGTGCGGCCGGGCTCGCGGCCTTCCTCGCCCTGGGCGAGGCGGTGCCGCGGCTCGGCCTCGTCAAGGAGGCCTACTTCCCGCCGACCAGCCGTATCGCCTCCGCCCTCGGGGACGAACTCGCCGACGGCGCCTTCTGGTCGGCGCTCGGAGACACCCTGACCGGCTGGGCGATCGGCCTCGCGATCGCGGTCGGCGCGGGTGTCGTCGTCGGCGTGGTGATCTCGATCGTGCCGTATCTGCGCGAGGCGACGGCCTCGACGATCGAGTTCCTGCGCCCGATCCCCTCGGTCGCCCTGATCCCGCTGGCGGTGCTGCTGTACGGCACCGAACTGAAGTCGGTGCTGTTACTCGTCGTCTATGCCTCCTTCTGGCAGGTCCTCATCCAGACCCTGTACGGCGTCCAGGACGTCGACCCGGTCGCCGAGGAGACGGCGCGCTCGTACGGTCTCGGCACCTGGGCCCGGGTCCGCCATGTGCTGTGGCCGACGGCGCTGCCGTACGTCATGACGGGTGTGCGGCTCGCCGCGGCGGTGGCGCTGATCCTCGCCATCACCGCCGAACTGGTCATCGGCGCACCGGGGTTGGGCGCGCGGATCGCGGTCGCGCAGACCTCGCAGGCCGTGCCGGAGATGTATGCGCTCGTCGTGGTCGCAGGGCTGCTGGGGCTGCTCATCAACGTCGGCGCGCGTACGGTGGAGCGGCGGGCTCTGGCGTGGCACCAGTCGGTGCGCGGGGAGGTGGCGGTGTGAGGCGTCTGCTGCTGCGGCTGCTGTTCGTGGTCGCGCTGCCCGCGATCCTGGTCGCCGTGTGGTGGGCCGCGTCCGACGGCAGCACGGACCCCTTCTGGCCTCCCCTGCGGACCATCCTCAACACCTTCCCGGACGTCTGGACCGGCGAACGCCTGCGCACGGACGTGTGGCCGAGCCTGCTGAGGCTCACGGCCGGCTATGCGACGGCGGCCGTCCTCGGCGTCGCGATCGGCACGCTCATCGGCTCCTACCGGCGGGTGCGCGCGGTGTGCGAACCGGTCCTGGAGTTCCTGCGGGCGGTGCCGCCGCCCGTGCTGGTGCCGATCATCATGCTGTTCGCGGGCATCGGCGACACCATGAAGATCGTCGTGATCGCGAGCGGCTGCGTCTGGCCGATCCTGCTCAACACGGTCGAGGGCGTGCGCGCGGTCGACTCGGTGATGCTGGAGACGGCCCGTTCGTACGGCATCACGGGCGCCGCCCGGCTGCGCAACCTGGTCCTGCGCTCGGCGAGCCCGCAGATCTTCGCGGGGCTGCGCCAGGCCCTGTCCATCGGCATCATCCTGATGGTCATCAGCGAGATGTTCGCGGCCAGCAACGGCATCGGCTTCACCGTGGTCCAGTTCCAGCGCAGCTTCGCCATCCCCGACATGTGGACCGGCATCCTCGTCCTCGGCCTGCTCGGCTTCCTGCTCTCCGTCGTGTTCCAGGTCGTCGAGCGCCGGGTGCTCGGCTGGTACCACGGCCTGCGCGCGTCCACCCGGCGGTCCCCGTGAACCTCGTGAAAGGGCGGTCCATGCTCGACGTACGCGGCCTGCGGAAGGTCTACGAGGGGTCCGGCCGTCGCGTGGAGGCGGTGCGCGACCTCACCTTCACGGTCGAGGCGGGCGAACTGGTCTGTCTCGTGGGCCCGTCGGGCTGCGGCAAGACGACCCTGCTGAAGTGCGTCGGCGGACTGCTCGCGCCGACCTCCGGCCAAGTGCAGCTCGCGGGAAAGCCGGTGAGCGGACCACCGCCCGGGATGGCGTTCGTCTTCCAGGAGTACGGGCGCAGTCTGTTCCCCTGGATGCGAGTGGGCGAGAACGTCGAACTTCCCTTGAAACAGAAGGACTTGAGCAAGTCCCGCCGCAAGGAGCTGGTCGCGGACGCACTGCGGTCGGTGGGGCTCTCGGACGCGGCCGGCGCATACCCGTGGCAGCTGTCCGGCGGAATGCAGCAGCGTGTCGCCATCGCGCGGGCGCTGGCGTACGAGCCCGACGTCCTGCTGATGGACGAGCCGTTCGCGGCGGTCGACGCGCAGACACGCGCCGATCTGGAGGATCTCGTACGGCGGCTGTGGCGGGAGCGCGGGATGACGATCCTGTTCGTCACGCACGACATCGACGAGGCCGTGTACCTGGGCGAGCGGGTGGTCGTGCTGTCCGCGTCGCCCACCGTCGTACAGGAGCAGTTGAAGGTCGATCTGCCCGACGAGCGCGACCAGTTGCACACGCGGGTGACCCCGCGCTTCGCCGAGCTGCGGACCCATGTGTACGAGCAGATCCAGGCGGCGAAGCGCGGGGTGGTGCAGGACGCGGTCACGAAGTCGGATACGCCTCCACCTCGCTGAACTGACCTGCGGGCCAACCGGTGTTGGCGCTCACGGACAGACGCAGATAGCGCAGGTTCGTGCTCGCGGGCAGGGCGACGGTGACCGTGTTGCCGGTCGCCGGGTCGAAGCGGTAGCCGGTGGAGCCGACCACGGTCGAGTAGTTCGAGCCGTCGGTGCTGCCCAGCACGGTGATCGTCTGCGTGCGTGCGCCCCAGGCCGACGACGGCGGGAGCTTCAGCACCAGTCGCCGGACCGCGTAGGACGAGCCGAGGTCGGCCGTCCAGGCCTGCGGGAAGGCGTTGTTGGTGGACTCCCAGTAGCTGTTCGCGTCACCGTCGACCGCCTTGCCGGGCGTGTAGACGTCCTGCGAGCCGGTCGCGGTGACCGGGCGGCCCTTGGCGAGGTTGCGGTTCGGGTCGGGGTCGGGGTTGCCCTGGCCGGGCTGCGGCCAGGTCGAGCAGTCCAACCAGGTGCTGCTCCAGCCGGAGTTGCCGCCGCCGTCGGTGAGGGTGAAGGTGCCCGAGCTCGCCGGGTACGGGCAGTTGTAGATCCCGGCGGCGCCGACGCTCGTCGCCGTGACGTTGCGGAAGGTCGCCGCGCCCTGGGCCTCGGCCTGGACGACGACCGTGCCGGTGTTCTTGACGGTCGCGCCGTCCACGGTGACGTTGCGGACGGGGTGGCCCTGCCCGCCGCCGGAGACGAACTCGAAGGCGCTGTACGGGCTGTCGGTGACCGTCGTGTGGGTGATGTCGACCGTGGCGTTGATGGCGCTGTCGTAGGAGTCGACGCGCAACGCGCCCATCGGGTGGTTCCAGTTGGGGTTCATCGCGCCGGTGCGCACGAGGGTGTTGCCGTCGACCGTGATGGTGCCGGCGAGCGGGGAGAAGGGGTCCAGGAACTTCTGGTTGGAGATCGCGATGCCGCTGCCGAGGGCGTTGGTGTCGGAGACCAGGTTGTTCTTGACGGCGATGTCGGTGCCGCCGTAGATCGCGATGCCGTTGGCGAGGTTCGGCTGCGAGACGGTGTTGTTCTCGAAGCTGCTGTTGGTGTCGGGCGAGTACAGCGACCACATGGCGAGCGCGTCGTCGCCCTGGTTGCGCAGGAAGTTGTTCCGGACACGGACGCCGCGGGCGTTGCCGTTGAGGTTGAGGCCGTCGGCGGTGGTGTCGAGGATGCGGTTGTTCTCGACGACCAGGTTGTCGTTGTTGCCCATCAGCCAGAGGCCGACCTTGAGGTGCTGCAGCCACATGCCGGACACCGAACTGTTCGGCCCCAGCGCTCCGTTGACGAAGTTGTCCGGGTTGGAGTCGACCCGCTCTGTGACCTCGCCGATCACCGCGAAGTCCTTGATGTGCACGCCCCCTGAGGAGCTGGACTGGTCGATGAAGCGGGATGTGTGCACGATCGAGTACCAGCTGCCGGCGCCCTGGAGGGTGACGTTCTGCACGCCGCTGAGCGAGGACGACAGCTTGTAGTCGCCCGGCGGGATCCAGACGACTCCCCCTTGGGCGGCGGAGATCGCGTCCCGGAAGGCTTGCGTGGAGTCGCCGTTGCCGCTGGGGTCGGCGCCCTTGGAGGTGACCGAGACCGAGCCGGCGGGCTGGATGGCTGCCGCGTCGACCTGCTCGAAGTCGGCGACGTCGACGGTGGCTTGGGTGGCGGTCGCCTCGAGGGCGACCTTGTCGCCCGCCTGGACGTTCTGCCCGAGCAGAAGACGGGTGTTGTCGAAGAAGTGGTGCGTCTTGGCGCCGGGGATCCAACTGGTGTCGATGTACGAGTACTTGGAGGTCACCGGGAGCGTCTTGGTGAGCTTGGTGCCGTTGACGTACACGTCGAGCGTGCCCGACTGGCCGTCCGGGACGCTGTAGGCGAGGTTCACGGCGTTGGCCGCGCGCGGCACGGTGAACTCGACGCGTTGGCCGGAGGTGAGCCGTACGGCCTGGCGTCCGGAGGCCTCGGAGGCGAGGGTGCCCTGGGTGTAGTCGGGGCCGATCTTCGTGCCGGTGGTGGTCGCCGACTCGGCCTCGACGGAGCTCAAGGGGAGGGTGGCGCCGGAGGCCGCGTGGGCGGCGGGGGCCGTTGTGGTGAGCAGGCCGGCGGAGAGGGCGACGACCATCGCTGCTGGCATGCCCCTGACAGTTCTGTGCATGTGCTGATCCCTTCGATGTGGGGGTGCGGGGATAGCGGGAGTGGATACGGTGCGGTCTCAGGCGCGCAGCCAGACCGCGGTGTCCTGCGGCAGCCGTCCCTCGGGGTCCAAGGGGCCGCTGGCCAGGAGCAGTTGGGTGTGGGCGGGCAGGTCGGCCGGAGTTTCCGCGAGGTTGACCGCGCACAGGACGCCGCCGTCGGCGCGGGCGAAGGCGAGGACGCCGTCGGGTGCGGTCAGCCAGGTGAGCGGGCCGCCGCCGAAGACGGGGCGGATCGTGATCGCCGTACGGTAGAGGCTCAGCATCGAACCGGGGTCCTGGGCCTGCCGGTCGACCGCGTACGACGCCCAGTCCTCGGGCAGCGGCAGCCATGGCTCCCCGCGGGAGCCGAAGCCCGCGTACGGTGCGCCCGCCTCCCAGGGCAGCGGCACCCGGCAGCCGTCGCGGCCCGGGTCGGTGCCGCCGGAGCGGAAGTGCATCGGGTCCTCGATGCGGTCGCGGGGGATGTCGGCCTCGGGCAGCCCCAACTCCTCGCCCTGGTAGACGTAGACGGCGCCCGGCAGGGCGAGCGACAGCAGGGCGGCCGCGCGGGCGCGCCGGGTGCCGAGGGCGAGGTCGGTCGGGGTGCCGAAGGCCTTGGCGGCGAAGTCGAATCCGGTGTCGGCGCGACCGTAGCGGGTGACCGTACGCGTGACGTCGTGGTTGCACAGCACCCAGGTGGCGGGGGCGCCCACGGGTGCGTGCTCGGCGAGTGTCTCGTCGATGGACGTACGCAGCCTCTGAGCATCCCAAGGGCAGGTCATGAACGCGAAGTTGAAGGCGGTGTGCAGTTCGTCGGGGCGCAGGTAGCGGGCGAAGCGTTCACTGTCGGGGAGCCAGACCTCGCCGACGAAGACACCGTCGTACTCGTCGGCGATCGCCCGCCAGGACCGGTAGATGTCGTGGAGTTCGTCGCGGTCGACGTAGGGGTGCGGGTCTCGGCCTTCGACGAAGTCCGGCAGGGCGGGGTCCTTGGCGGGGAGGGCGGCCGAGTCGATGCGGACTCCGGCGACACCCCGCTCGAACCAGAAGCGCAGGATGTCCTCATGCTCCTGGCGGACGGCCGGGTGGGCCCAGTTCAGGTCGGGCTGCTCGGGGGCGAACAGGTGCAAGTACCAGGCGCCGTCGGGCATTTGGGTCCAGGCGGGGCCGCCGAACTGGGACGTCCAGTCGTTGGGCGGGAGTTCGCCGTGGGCTCCGCGGCCGGTCCGGAAGTGGAAGAGCTCGCGCTCCGGGGCGCCGGCGAGTGCGGCTTGGAACCACGGGTGCTGGTCGGAGACATGGTTGGGCACGATGTCGACGATGGTGCGGATGCCCAGCTCCCGGGCTTCGGCGATCAGCTTCTCCGCCTCGGCGAGCGTGCCGAAGGCCGGGTCGATGGCGCGGTAGTCGGCGACGTCGTAGCCGCCGTCCTTCATCGGCGACAGGTACCAGGGGCTGAACCACAGGGCGTCCACGCCGAGTTCGGCGAGATACGGCAGCTTCGAGCGGACGCCCGCGAGGTCGCCGGTGCCGTCGCCGTCGCCGTCGGCGAAGCTGCGGATGTACACCTGGTGGATGACGGCGGAGCGCCACCACTCCTTCTGGGCAGGGCGGGGCTGTCCCACTGTGCTTGCCTTTCTGTCGGAGGGAGGGCGTCAGCCCTTGGCGCTGCCCGCGCTGATCCCGGCGATGATGTGCCGCTGGAAGAGCAGGAACAGGGCGACCATCGGGATGCTGGCGATCACCATCGCCGCGATGAGCACGGTCAGTTGGATGTTCTGCGACAGCTGGACGAGTGCCACGCTGATGGGCTGCTTGGCGGTGTCGGAGAAGACCATCAGCGGCCAGAGGAAGTCCTGCCACACGGCGACCAGAGCGAAGATCGACACGACGCCGAGCACCGGCCGGGACATGGGCAGCACGATCGACGACAGGATGCGCAGCTTCCCCGCGCCGTCGATCTCGGCGGCCTCCAGCACATCCCGCGGGATCTGGTCGAAGAACCTCTTGAGCAGGTACAGGTTGAAGGCGTTGGCGACGGCCGGCAGCCAGATCGCAAGGGGGTCGTTGAGCAGGCTGGTGTGGATCAGCGGCAGGTCGGCGACGGTCAGGTACTTCGGTACGACGAGGGCCTGGGCCGGGACCATCAGCGTGGCGAGGATGCCACCGAGGATCAACTTGCCGAAGGCGGGCCGCAGTTTGGACAGGGCGTAGGCGGCGGCCGTGCAGAAGACCAGCTGGAACACCCAGGCTCCGGCGGCCTGGACCACCGTGTTCCACAGGTGCTGCGGCAGCTGCATCAGGTCCCAGGCGTCGGTGTAGCCGCCGATGTGCCAGTGCTCGGGAACGACGGTGGGCGGGGTCTGCGCCACCTCGTCCGGCGACTTCAACGCGCCGGTCACCATCCAGTAGACGGGGAAGAGGAAGGCGAGGGCGAAGAGCAGGACGACGGTGGTGAACACCGCCCAGTAAGCAGCTTTGCCGCGCGGGCGAGCCAGGGTCGCCGGCGAGACGATGGTCCGGGTGCTCATATGTCCCCCTCGGAGCGTGTGAGCCGCAGATAGAGGGCCGAGAACGCGCCGAGCAGCACGAGAAGCATCACGCTGAGCGCACAGGCGCCGCCGAAGTCGTTGTAGAGGAAGGCGTACTTGTAGATCAGGTAGAGGACGGTGACCGTGGCGTTCTCCGGGCCGCCGCCCGTGATCACGAACGGTTCGGTGAACACCTGCATCGTCGCGATGATCTGAAGGAGCATCAGCATGAGGATGACGAACCTGGTCTGCGGGATCGTCACATGGCGGATGCGCTGGAGCAGGTTCGCGCCGTCCAGCTCTGCCGCCTCGTACAGCTCGCCGGGGATGGACTGGAGCGCGGCCAGGTAGATCAGGACGGTGCCGCCCATGTTGGCCCAGGTCGCCACGATCACAAGGGAGACGAGGGCGGTGTCGGCGCCGTTGGACCAATTGGATGTGGGCAGGTGCAGCAAGCGCAGCGCCTCGTTGGCGAGGCCCGCTCCGGGGTCGTAGAACCACTTCCAGAGCAGGGCGCTGACCACCGGCGGGATCATCACCGGGAGGTAGACCACGACCCTGAAGAAGGCTTTGGCGTGCCGGAGTTCGTTGAGGACGAGGGCCATCACGAAGGGGATCGCGAAGCCGATCAGCAGGGCGAGCAGCGTGAAGGTGAGCGTGTTGCGCCAGGCCGCGCTGAACTCCGGGTCGTGCCAGACGCGGGTGAAGTTGGCGGTGCCGACCCACTCGGGCGGTGAGCCCGGCGTGTACTTCTGGAAGGCGATCACGACCGCGCGGATCGCCGGGTACCAGGAGAACAGCGCGAAGCAGATCAGGCCGCCGAGGAGGAAGGCGTAGGCGCGGGCCTGCTCGGCGAGGCGGCGCCGCCTCCGGTCCCCTGCCGGGGGCGGCGCCTGGACCGGGTGGACGGCGACCTTGCCGACCGGTCGCCGCTCGGCCGTCTTCGTCATGTGCGTCAGCCCCGCGCCAGGATGCTGTCGATCTTGCCGGAGGCGTCCTTGAGGAGCTGGTCGATGTCGGCGTCCTTCTTGGTGAGGACGGCGGAGACGGTGCCGTCGAGGACGGAGTAGATCTGCTGGGCGTCGGGCGGCTCGATCTTCATCTGGAGTGTGTGGTTGCCGTCCAGGAAGGTCTGGTAATTCGCCACCGGCACATTGGCGTTGGCCTTCTTGACCTGCTGGTCCTTGGCGTCGGCGGCGCCGGTGAACAGGCGCGGCTCGGGCAGGCCGACCGGGGCGTCGGCCTTCTTCGCGCGGGCGTAGTCGCCGAGGAAGCCTGTGCCCGGAGTGAGGAACATGTGGTCCAGCCACTGCAGGCCGGCGCGGATCTGGGCGGGCGTGTCGTGCTTGTTGAACATGTAGCCGTCGCCGCCGATGAGCGTGCCCTTGCCGCCGGGCATCGGAGCGAGGGCGAGGTCCTTGTAGTTGCCGCCCTTCTCCTTCACCAGGATCGGGATGTTGTCCGGCGCGGACAGATACATGCCGAGCTTGCCCGAACCCATCATCTGCTGCACGTCGTTGATGACGAGGAGCTGCTTGCTGCCCATCGAGTTGTCGGTCCAGCGCATGTCGTGCAGGGTCTGCAGGACGGCCCGGCCCTCTGGGGTGTCGATGGTGGCCTTCTTGCCGTCGGCGCTGACGACGTCGCCGCCCTGCGAGTACAGCTCGGCGGTGAAGTGCCAACCGCCTTGGTTCTGGGCGCTGTAGTCGGCGTATCCGACGGTGCCGTTGCCGAGTGCGGCGATCTTCTTGGCGTCGCTGCGGACCTCGTCCCAGGTGGCCGGTGGCCGGTCGGGGTCGAGGCCGGCCTTCTCGAAGAGCTTGCGGTTGTAGATCAGGCCCATCGAGTAGCCGGTGCGCGGGACGCCGTAGACCTTTCCGTCGACGGTGTAGATGTCGCGCAACTGCTTCTGGATGGTGTCGTAGCTCTTCAACTCCTTGATGTACGGGGTGAGATCGGCCGCCTGTTTGATGTCGACGACGTGCTTGGCGTCGGTGAAGTACGTGTAGAAGACGTCCTCCATCTGCCCGCCGGCGAGCTTGGCGTCGAAGGTCTT
Source organism: Streptomyces sp. NPDC047043 (assembly GCF_040644055.1). Classification (NCBI taxonomy): domain Bacteria; kingdom Bacillati; phylum Actinomycetota; class Actinomycetes; order Kitasatosporales; family Streptomycetaceae; genus Streptomyces; species Streptomyces sp. NPDC047043. Next base: position 31,421 of record NZ_JBEYVO010000022.1, on the reverse strand, counting down.
CGGGTCCTGGCAGGGGAAGGCGTCGTGTGCGGCGACCTCGATGTCCGGGTTCTGCTTCTCGAAGGAGGCGATGTCCTGCTCGAAGAACCGCCGGTCGACCTTGGCGCTCTTCGGCGGCATGCAGTTGACCGTGATGCGGGTCTTGCCGCTCGCCGAGTCGTCGCCCGACCCGCAGGCGGACGCGGTGAGAGCAAGAGAACAGACGCTGAGCGCGACGAACGTACGGCGGAACCCGGTGCTTCTCATCGGTGGACCCCTCGTGGCAGGAGCGGTGGGCGGGGCACACTCAAGCACCGGCAACATCTGTCCACAAGATGTCGCGCGCAATCTGAAATTATTTGACAGACGGATGGATCTCAGGAACGAGGCGCCTGCGCGGTCGACCCCCGAACTACCAACTCGGGCTCGAACAGCAGCTCTTCGGGGGTTACGGCACTGCCGTTGATCTGTGTGTTCAGCAGCTCCACGGCCGCCCTGCCCATGGCCTCGATGGGCTGGCGGACGGTGGTGAGCGGGGGCTCGGTGCAGTTCATGAACGCGGAGTCGTCGTAGCCGACGACCGACACCTGGGACGGGACGGCCAGCCCCTTGCGGCGGGCGGCCCTGATCGCGCCGAGCGCCAGGGGGTCGCTGGCGCAGATGATGCCGGTGACGCCCCGGTCGATGAGCCGGGAGGCCGCCGCGTGGCCGCCCTCGATCGAGAACATGGCGCGGGCGACGTGCTCGTCGGGCAGCTCCCCCATGGTCTGCGCGGTGGCGAGCTTGCGCGCCGACGGCACATGGTCGGCCGGTCCCAGCATCAGGCCGATACGCTCGTGGCCCAGTGAGGCCAGGTGCCGCCAGGCCTGCTCCACCGCCACCGCGTCGTCGCAGGAGACGCCCGGGAAGCCCAGGTCGTCGATGGACGCGTTGACCAGCACCACCGGGATGTTCCGCTCGGCCAGCTGCCGGTAGTGCTCGTGCGGGGCGTCGGCCTGGGCGTACAGACCGCCGGCGAACACGACGCCGGAGACCTGCTGCTGCAGCAGCAGCTCCACGTAGTCGGCCTCGGAGACGCCGCCCTTGGTCTGTGTGCACAGCACCGGCGTCAGGCCGAGCTGGGCGAGGGCGCCGCCGATCACCTCGGCGAACGCCGGGAAGATCGGGTTCTGCAGTTCGGGCAGGACGAGGCCCACGAGCCGCGCGCGTTCGCCGCGCAGCTGCGTGGGCCGCTCGTAGCCGAGGACGTCCAACGCGGACAGCACCGCCTGCCGGGTGGCCTCCGAGACCCCGGGCTTGCCGTTGAGAACCCGGCTGACCGTGGCCTCGCTGACCCCGACCTTCTTCGCCACCTCAGCAAGTCGTCGCGTCATGAACGCAAGAATAGCGCAAGAAACGCAAACGGCTTGCGTAGATGCGTCACTCTTCCCCGCGGGCCGCCCACAGGCCGCGTACGTGGCCGAGGTGCCGGGTGATCACCTCGCGGACGGCCTCCTCGTCCCGCGCGAGCAGCGCGTCGAGGAGTTCGAGGTGCTCCCTGGCGGAGGCGTCCAGCCGCCCCGCCTCGACCAGGGCGGTCAGTCCGTACAGCCGCGAACGGCGCCGCAAGTCCCGTACGACTTCCACGAGATGCTCGTTGCCGGCGAGGGCGAGCAGACCGGAGTGGAAGTGCAGGTCCGCCTCGACGTAGTCGATGAGGTCGCCTCTCGCGGCCGAGCTGACGATCTCCAAGGCGAGCGGGCGCAGCGCCTCCAGGTCATCGGGGTCGGCGGTGATCGCGAGGGCGACGGTCGTGGGGATCTCGATCAGGGACCGGACGTGGGTGTACTCGTCGAGCTGTTTCTCGGAGACCTCGGTGACCCGGAAGCCCTTGTTCGGGACGATGTCGACCATGCCCTCCTTCACCAGCTCGAGCATCGCCTCGCGCACCGGGGTCGCGGAGACGCCGAAGCGGGGAGCGAGGGACGGCGCCGAGTACACCTCGCCGGCGCGCAGTTCACCGGTGATCAGCGCGGCCCGCAGCACGTCCACGAGCCGTTCCCGGAAGTTGGGTTTCCTGCCGCCGAGATGAGGCAGAGCCGGTCGGTTCCGCACGGCCATGGTGATCGTCCTCCTTGGGTCACCGGACATTATCGGGGCCGTCCAGGGCCTGTCCGGCGGATCAGGTCGGCTGCAAGAAACGGTCGCCTTGCAGCCGCCCCGAGCGGGGTCATGGGGGTCCCCCCGCTCGAGCGAAGCCGAGAGTGGGGGAGACCGACGACAACGCCGCTGGGGGTCCCCCCACGCCTTTGAGGCAGTGGGGGAGCTCGTGCCAGGGCCCGCGGCGCCGAGCTGATCCGCCGGACGGGCCCTAGAGCACGAATCCCGCCGGGAACGGGTCCTCCGGGTCCAGCAGGTACTGGGCGGTTCCGGTGATCCAGGCGCGGCCGGTGAAGCTGGGCAGGACCGCGGGGCGGCCCGCGACCTCGGCCGTGTCGAGCAGGCGGCCGGTGAAGCGGGTGCCGATGAACGACTCGTTGACGAACTCCGTGTGCAGCGGCAGTTCACCGCGTGCGTGCAGCTGCGCCATGCGCGCGCTCGTCCCGGTGCCGCAGGGCGAGCGGTCGAACCAGCCGGGGTGGATGGCCATCGCGTGCCGGGAGTGGCGGGCGGTGGAGCCGGGGGCGTAGAGGTGGACGTGGTGGCAGCCGCGGATGGACGGGTCCTCGGGGTGGACGGGCTCGTCGTCCGCATTGATGGCGTCCATCAACTCCAGCCCCGCCGCGAGGATTTCGTCCTTGCGGGAGCGGTCGAAGGGGAGGCCGAACTGCTCGAGGGGGAGGATGGCGTAGAAGTTGCCGCCGTATGCCATGTCATATGTCACTGACCGCCCGTCGGACAACGTCGCCTTCCGGTCGAGCCCGACCGAGAAGGACGGCACGTTCTTCAGCGTCACCGCCTTGGCCGCGCCGCCCTCCACCGCCACCTCGGCGACGACGAGCCCGGCCGGGGTGTCCAGGCGGATGGTGGTGACGGGCTCGACGACCTCGACCATGCCGGTCTCCACGAGGACGGTCGCGACACCGATCGTGCCGTGCCCGCACATCGGCAGATAGCCGGAGACCTCGATGTAGACGACGCCCCAGTCGCAGTCCGGCCGGGTCGGCGGCTGGAGGATCGCGCCGCTCATCGCGGAGTGGCCGCGCGGCTCGTTCATCAGCAACTGCTTGATGTCGTCGCGGTGTTCGCGGAAGTACAGCCGTCGCTCGTTCATCGTCGCGCCGGGGATGGTGCCGATCCCGCCGGTGATCACGCGGGTTGGCATGCCCTCGGTGTGCGAGTCGACGGCGTGCAGGACGAGTTTGCTGCGCATGGTCGCTCCTCCGTTATGCGAGTCCGGCGGCGACGGCCTTCTCGGTGGCGGCGCGGACGACGGCCTCCTGCTCGGGCAGCAGGGGCATGCGCGGCGGCCGGACCGGGCCGCCGTGTCGTCCGATCACGTCCATCGAGACCTTGATGGCCTGCACGAACTCGACCTGCGAGTCCCAGCGCAGCAGTGGGTGCAGCTGCCGGTAGAGGCGGTTCGCGGTGGCCAGATCGCCTCGGACGGCCGCGTGGTACAGCTCGACGCTCGCAGCGGGCAGGGCGTTCGGGTATCCCGCCACCCAGCCCTTCGCGCCCGCGATCGCCAGCTCGAGCAGGACGTCGTCGGCGCCGATCAACAGGTCGAGTTCCGGGGCGAGTTCGGCGATCCGATAAGCGCGGCGGACATCCCCGGAGAACTCCTTGACGGCGTGGATGTACCCCTCGCCGTGGAGCTTCGCGAGGAGTTCGGGGACGAGGTCGACCTTGGTGTCGATCGGGTTGTTGTACGCCACGATCGGCACGCCCGCCTTCGCGACCTCGGCGTAGTGGGCGAGGACCGAACGCTCGTCGGCGCGGTAGGCGTTGGGCGGCAGCAGCATCACGGACGCACAGCCCGCGTCCCGCGCCTGCTCGGCCCAGCGGCGGGACTCCGCGGACCCGTACGCGGCGACGCCGGGCATGACCCGCTGCCCGCCGATCGCGGCGACGGCCGTCTCGACGACCTTGGCGCGCTCCTCGGGAGTGAGCACCTGGTATTCGCCGAGCGAGCCGTTGGGGACGACACCGTCGCAGCCGTTCTCGACGAGCCAGGCGCAGTGCTCGGCGTACCGGCCGTAGTTGACGGAGAGGTCGTCGTTCAGGGGCAGCGCGGTGGCGACGAGGACGCCGCGCCAGGGACGGTGGTCGGTCATGAGAGGCCTCCATCGGTGGGGTGGGTGTGCTCGCGGGCGAGGACGCCGAGGGGTACGGGGCGCGCGAACGGCCGCCGGGAGGGGACGAGTTCGCATCCGGCGAGGGCGGCGACCGCGGGTGCGCACATGCGGCCCTGGCACCAGCCCATGCCGGCCCGGGTCAGCAGCTTCGCGGTGCGTACGTCGCCGGCACCGAGGCCCGCGACGGCCTCGCGGAGGGCGCCCGCGGTGACCTCCTCGCAGCGGCAGACGACGGTGTCGTCGGTGAGTTGCTCCCTCCAGTGGGCGGGCGGGCTGTACACGGAGTCGAGCGCGGCGGCGAACTCCCGCAGCCGAGTACGGGACTTGGCGGCCGTGGCCCATGCGTGCGGGTCGGGTGCGGTGCCCTGGAGGCGGGCCGCGGCCGAGCATCCGGCGATGTGGCCCTCAGCCAGGGCGAGGGCCGAACCGCCGATGCCGGTGGTCTCCCCCGCGGCCCAGACGCCGGGCACGTCGGTGCGCTGCTCGTCGTCGACGTGGACGTTCAGGCCGTCGAGGCGGCAGCCGAGGGTCTCCGCGAGATCGGTGTGCGGGAGCATGCCGTGGCCTACGGCGAGGGTGTCGCACGGGATGCGGCGCTCGGTGCCGGGGCGGATGCGCCCTTCGGCGTCGAGGGCGGCGACGGTGACCGCCTCCAGGCGTTCGCCGCCGTGCGCCTCGACGACGGTGTGCCGGGTGAGGGTGCGTACGCGGTGCCGGGCCAGCTGGGCGGCGTACCGGGCACCTTCGGCGAGCTTGCCGGGCTGCGCCGCCAGCGCCCGGGTCCGTCGTACGAAGGCCTTGGGGTCGGCGGACTCGACGAGCGCCGCCACTTCCACGCCCGCCGCGGCGAGGCCGGTCGCGACCGGCAGCAGCAGCGGTCCGGTGCCGGCGACGACGGCGGTGCGGCCGGAGACCACGAGCGTGCCCTTGAGCATGGCCTGGGCACCGCCCGCGGTGACGACTCCGGGGAGGGTCCAGCCGGGGAAGGGCAGGACCTTCTCGTAGCCGCCGGTGGCCAGGAGCACGGCGTCGGCGTGCACCGTCACCGGGTCCTCCTGCTCGGGGCCGAGCAGCGCGTGCACGGTGAAGCCGTCGGGCCACCGCTCCGCGAACCAGACGTGATGATCCGTCAAGTGGCGTACGACGCCCGCCTGTAGGTGGGTTCGGAGGCCGTCCTGCAGTCGTTCCCAGGTCCGCCACTCGTGGTGCAGCGCCTGCGGGCGGCGGGCGTGCAGCTCGGTGGCGGGGCAGCGGTAGAACTGGCCGCCGGCCTCCGGGGCCGAGTCGAGCAGTGTGACGCGGACGCCGTGCGCGGCGGCGGCCAGGGTCGCGGCGAGGCCCGCCGGGCCCGCGCCGATCACCGCGAGGTGCGGTCGGTCAGTCATCGGCGTCGGCCCCCTCCTGTGTACCGCGGCCGGTCCCCTCCTGTGTGCGGATCGCGTCGCCCGGCTGCAGAGGGACGAGGCAAGCTCGTTGGTTGGGGCGGTCGTTGACCGTCACCAGGCAGTCGAAGCAGACGCCGATCCCGCAGAAGACACCGCGCGGGCGTCCCCCGTAGCGAGTGGTGCGCCAGGAGGTGATGCCGTTCGCCCAGAGCGCGGCGGCGACGGTCTGCCCGGGCACTGCCTCGATCTCACGGCCGTCCAGCGTGACCGTGTACGCCGGGCCCGGGTGGGCCCGGGCCAGGTCCAGTGGGGAGCTCACGCGGCCTCCTGGGGGAAGCGGTCGGGGCGGAACGGGGCCAGGTCCAGGTCGGGTGTCTTCGCGGTCAGCGTCTGTGCGATCAAGTGGCCGGTGCCGGGGGCGAGTCCGATGCCCGCGCCCTCGTGTCCGCAGGCGTGGTGGAGACCGGGGACGCGGGGGTCGGGGCCGATGGCGGGCAGGTGGTCGGGCATGTACGGGCGGAAACCGGCGTACGAGCGGATGGCGCGGACGTCGGCCAGGAAGGGGAAGAGCCTGGTCGCGCCCGCCGCGAGGGCACGCAGCGCCGGCAGCGAGAACGACCGGTCGAAGCCGACCCGTTCGCGGCTCGCCCCGATCAGGATCGGCCCCGCCGCCGTGCCCTCCACGACCGGTGAGGTCTGCAGGGCGGCCGAGTCGCTGGCCACGTCGGCCACGTAGTCGGCGGCGTAGACCTTGTGGTGGACCATGCGCGGGAGCGGTTCGGTGACGAGGACGAAGCCGCGCCGCGGGAGGACGGGCAGGGAGGTGCCCGCGAGCGCGGCCAGGTCGCCGCCCCAGGTACCGGCCGCGTTGACGACCGCCGGGGCGTGGATGTCGCCCCGGTCCGTGCGCACCCCGCGTACCGCCCCGTCGGCCGTGCGCAGGACGTCCGTCACGGTGCGGCCGGTGAACAGGCGGGCGCCCGAGGCGCGGAGGAGGTGGGCGGCGGCCAGGGCGGGCATGACCTGGGCGTCCTGCGGGTAGTGCACGGCGCCGGGAAGGCCCGGGGCGAGATGGGGTTCGAGGTCGTACAGGGCGTTGCCCTCGACCGACGTGGCGGTGACTCCGGCGGCCCGCTGCCGGTCGGCGAAGTCCTCCAGCGCGGTGAGGCCGCCGGGTGAAGTGGCCACCACCACTCCGCCCTTGGCCTCGTACTCGATCGACTCCCCGAATTCCAGGGCCAGTTCGCCCCACAGTCGGTTCGACAGGAGGGCCAGGTCGAGCTCCGGGCCGGGCTCCTTGTCGGAGACGAGGAGGTTGCCCTCCCCCGCGCCGGTGGTGCCGCCGGCCACCGGGCCGCGGTCCACGACGACGACGTCCAGGCCCGCGCGGGCTGCGTAGAGGGCGCAGGCGGCGCCTGTCATGCCGGCTCCGACGACCACGACATCGCAGGTCAGTCGCTGACTCACGCCAGTACTATGTCACATACCACTGGTCCTGGAAACAGTGCGCGCACTCCCGCGCACCGACTCACACCCGACTCCCCGTAGCCGTGTCCGCCGACAGCCGCTGAGCCACGTAGATCGGAATCACGGAAAGCAGCACGAGCACGGCCGCCACCACGTTCACCACCGGCGCCTGCTGCGGGCGGGTCATGTTGTTGAAGATCCAGATCGGCAGCGTCTCGATGCCCGGCCCCGCCGTGAACGTCGTCACCACGATCTCGTCGAAGGAGAGCGCGAAGGCGAGCAGTCCGCCCGCGAACAGCGCCGAGCGCACCAGCGGGAAGGTGACGTCGGCGAACGCGCGGAAGGTGTTGGCGCCGAGGTCCATCGCCGCCTCCTCGTAGGAGCCGGCGGTGCGGCGCAGCCGGGCCACGACGTTGTTGAAGACGACGACGATGCAGAAGGTGGCATGCCCGACGACCACGGTGAACAGGCCGAGGCCCACGCCGAGCGGCGCAAGGACGGTCCCGAAGGCCGAGTTGAGGGCGATGCCCGTGACGATGCCGGGCAGGGCGATCGGCAGCACGACCACGAAGGAGATGGCGTCCCGGCCGAAGAACCGGTGCCGGGCCACGGCGAAGGCGATCAGCGTGCCGAGGACCAGGGCGATGGCGGTGGCCCCGAGGCCCGCCTTGACGGAGACCCAAAGGGCCTCCCGCGCACCGGCGTTCTGCCAGGCCACGGACCACCAGTGCACGGTGAGACCGGGCGGCGGCCAGCTCGCACTGCGGTCCGGGTTGAGGGAGTTGACGAGGACGAGCAGCAGCGGGACGTAGATCACGGCGAAGCCGAGTCCGGCGGCGATGCGCAGCGCGATGCGCGCGGAGCGGGAGAGTGGCATGTGATACAGCACCGCCTTTCAGAGGCTGCTCAGCGCGCCCGTGCGCCGCATCGCCAGCAGATACACCACGATGACGACAACCGGCACAGTGCCCAGCGCAGCCGCCATCGGCAGATTGAGTTCGATGTTGGAGTAGACAAGATTGCCGATCAGCTGCGTCTTGCCACCGACGATCTGCACCGTGATGTAGTCGCCGAGGCTGAGCGAGAAGGTGAAGATCGACCCGGCGGCGACGGACGGCAGCACCATCGGCAGTACCACGGAACGGAAGGTCCGCCAGCCCTTGGCGCCCAGGTCGGCCGATGCATCGAGCAGGTTGGCGGGCAGCTGCTCCAGCGCCGTGTGGATCGGCAGGATCATGTACGGGAGCCAGAGGTACGTCAGGGTCAGCACGGTGGCCGGGAGGCCGAAGCCCGGGCCGCTCAGCCCGAACGGCTTCAGCATCCAGTCGGCGAGCCCGCCCTCGGACAGGATCAGCCGCCAGGCGTACACCTTGACGAGGTAACTCGCCCACAGCGGAGTGAGGATGGCGACCACCAGCAGCGGCCGCCACTTCGGCTTCGCCACGCGCGCGGTGTAGAAGGCGACCGGGAAGGCGATCACCACGCAGAGGGCGGTGACCGCGAGCGCCACGACCACGCTGCGCAGGATCACCTGCCGGAAGACCGGCGTGGTGAGCAGCTCGCGGAAGTTGTCGGTCGACCAGACCTTCACGACCTCGGAGGTGAAGGAGTTGGTCGTCCAGAACGCGGAGACGAACAGCACGGCGAGCGAGCCGAGGTAGAGCACGGCCAGCCACAGCACCGGGGCGGTCAGCAGCAGGGCCAGTCTCAGCCGGGGGCGGCGGTGCAGCGCCCCGGCGAGCCGCCGTACGGGTCCTGCGGAGTCCCGTACGGCGGCCTGCGCGGAGACGGTCATGTCTTATTCAGCCCTTGATCTCGGTCCAGGCCTGGACCCACTTGGCGTACGGCACGCACTTGACGTCGGTGCGGCCGTCGAGGCACTGCTCGATGGGCGTGTTCCAGAAAGCGATGTTCTTCCAGTAGCTCTCGTCGGCCGCGTGGTAGGTGGTGCAGAAGTTCTTGTCGCTGGTCAGGTCGCAGGCCTTGGAGTTGGCGGGCGCCTCGCCGAAGTACTCGGCGACCTGGGCGTTGACCTTCGGGGAGACGATCCAGTTCATCCACTGGTAGGCGCAGTTGGGGTGCTTGGCCTTGGCCGAGATCATCCAGGTGTCGGACCAGCCGGTCGAACCCTCCTTGGGCACGAAGGCCTTGACCTTGGCGCCCTCGTCGGCGGTGAGGTTGGCGATGACCTGCCAGGTCGTACCGACGACGGAGTCGCCGCTCTTGAAGGCGGAGATCTCCTTGAGGTAGTCGCTCCAGTACTCGCCGATGTCCGCGTTCTGCTTCTTCAGCAGGGCGACGGCGGCGTCGAACTGCTTCTGGTCGAGCGCGTACGGGTCCTTGATCTTCAACTCGGGCTTGGTGGCCTTGAGATACAGCGCGGCGTCGGCGATGTAGATCGGGGAGTCGTACGCGGTGACGTGGCCCTTGTACTTCGAGGCGTCGTCGAAGACCGCGGACCAGGAGGTGGGCGCGGGCGTGACCTTCTGCGTGTTGTACATCAGCAGGTTGGCGCCGCGGCCGTGCGGGATGCCGTACATCTGGCCCTTGACGGAGTTCCAACTGCCGTTCTTCAGGCCGCTGAAGATGTCCTTGTAGTTCGGTACGAGCTTGGTGTTGACGGGGGCCGCGTCGCCGGAGGCGATGAGGCGCAGGGACGCGTCACCGGAGGCGGAGACGGCGTCGTACTCGCCGGTCTTCATCAGTTTGACCATCTCGTCGGAGCTGGCCGCGACCTTGGAGTTGACCTGACAGCCGGTCTGCTTCTCGAAGTCGCTGACCCAGTCGACCTTGGGGTCGTTGGAGCCGTCCTCGACATAGCCGGCCCAGGCGATCAGGTTGACCTTGCCCTCGGACTTGCCGAGCTTCGACTGCGCCTTGAGATCAGGGGGGTTGAGGCCGGTGGCCGAGGAGCCGTCGCCGTTGTCGGAGGATCCGCAGGCGGTGGTGGCGAGGAGCAGGGCGGCTGCGGAGGCCGCGACCTGGAGCATTCGGGTGGGGCGCACGACGTTCTCCCTACGGGAAGGGGCTTCAGCGGGTGTCGGGGACCTGGACGGTGTGGCGGCGGTGCCATAGCAGTCGCACCCGGGTGCCGCGGTAGGCGGCGACGTCCTCGGCGGAGGTCTCCAGGTTCTGCTGGAGTGCGGTGAGGCGGCCGCCGGCGTCGAGGTCCACCAGGAAGCGGGTGGCGTCGCCGAGGTAGACGACCTCGGCGACGGTGCCGGTGGCGGTGGCGTGGTCGGGCTGGTCGGCCTCCGCGGACTCCTTCAGGACGCGGATCTTCTCGGGCCGGATGCTGTAGATGCCGGGGCTGCCGACGACGCGCTGGGCGGACTCGCCCTCGAGCAGGTTGGAGGTGCCGACGAAGGACGCCACGAACGGGGTCGCGGGGCGTTCGTAGATCTCGGCGGGGGTGCCGACCTGCTGGATGCGGCCCTGGTCGAAGACGGCGATGCGGTCGCTCATCGTCAGGGCCTCCTCCTGGTCGTGGGTGACGAAGACGAAGGTGATGCCGACCTCGCGCTGCAGGGCCTTGAGCTCGACCTGCATCTGCTCGCGCAGCTTGAGGTCGAGGGCGCCGAGCGGTTCGTCGAGCAGCAGCACCCGGGGGCGGCCGACCAGGGCGCGGGCGAGGGCGACGCGCTGGCGCTGGCCGCCGGAGAGCTGGGCGGGGCGCCGCTTGCCGAAACCTTCGAGGCGGACCTCGGCGAGGGCCTTGCGGGCGCGGACCAGGCGTTCGGCCTTGGGCACCTTGCGGATCTTGAGGGCGTAGGCGACGTTCTGCTCGACGGTCATGTGCGGGAACAGGGCGTAGTCCTGGAAGACGGTGTGCACGTCCCGCTCGAAGGGGGCGAGGCCGGTGACCTCCTGGCCGGCCAGTTCGATCCGGCCCGCGGTGGGGATCTCGAACCCGGCGATCATGCGCAGGACCGTGGTCTTGCCGGAGCCGGAGGGACCGAGCATCGAGAAGAACTCGCCGTCCCGGATCTCCAGGTCGATCCCGGCCACGGCGGTCGTCTCCCCGAACGACTTCCGCAGATCCTGCAGCCGGATCGCAATTCCCTCCATGGACGGGAACCTTTCTGGCGTTCTCGTACGTTGCTACGTTGCACGGAAAGATATGAAGTCATAGTTCAAAGCTCAAGGCCCCCTTAGGGTAAAGCTTGAGTCAACGCACAAGGTGGTGGCCGTGAAGCAGCAGCAGATGAACGGCGGCGCCCGCAGAGCCGTCTTCACCCCGGTGGACAACCGGGCGCGCGTCGACGCGGTCGTCCGCCGGATCGGCGACGCCATCGAGCTCGGGCTGCTCGCCGACGGGGAGCAGCTGCCCGGCGAGAGCGAGCTGGCCGGGCAGCTCGGGGTGTCCACCGTGACCCTGCGCGAGGCGCTCATGGCCCTTCGCCAGCAGGGCCTGGTCACCACCCGCCGCGGCCGCGGCGGCGGCTCCTTCGTGTCCCTCCCCGAGGTTCCCGGCGAGGACCGTCTCAGGGTGCGCCTGCGCGGCTGGAGCACCGAGGAGCTACGCGACCTCGGCGACCACTGGGCCGCTTTGTCCGGTACGGCAGCGCGCCTCGCCGCCGAGCGCACGGAACCGGACGACCTCGTACAACTCCGCCGTACGGCCGAGGAGTTGACGCACGCGGAGGACGCGGCGGCACGCAGTCGCGTCTACGGCCGTTTCCATGTGGAGCTGGCCGCCGCCGCGCAGTCGGCCCGCCTCACCCGCGAACAGGTCGCGCTGCAGACCGAGATCGGGGCACTGCTGTGTCTTGTGCTCGGGGACGACGAATATCGTGAAGAGGTGGCAGACCGTCACCACTCCGTAATCTCGGCCGTGCAGGATGGGGCCCACGAAACGGCCAGGGAACTGGCCGAGCGGTGCGTCCAGGACTCCACGGCGCGGCTCATCGCCCTGCGCCTGACCCTCTAGCCACGGAGTCCACGCTCGCGCCGCGCCCGGTCCCCGTCCGCTGGAGGGCAGCCATGAGCCTCGCGACGGCAGCAGTCGGCACGGCACCGGAGGAGTCGGTCGCAGCCGGGGTCCGCTCCGCCCTCGAGAGCGTCTTCGACGCCGTCGCCGCCACCCGCGCCGACACGGCGGACCTGCTGGCCCGGGTGGCCGCCGAGGGCCGCCGCCCCGCGACCGTGGACCTCGCCGCACTGCGCCCCGGGCTCCATCTGCGCCTCGCCCGCCACGAGTTGGTCTCCGGCGTCGGCTTCGTCGCCGCACCGGGACTGCTCACCGACGTACCGGCCTGGCTGGAGTGGTGGCAGAGCGGCTCCGACGGCGGCGTACGGCCGCTGCTGCTCGACCTCGACCCCGAGCAGTCGGCGTACGCGGACTACACGCACTGGGACTGGTTCGCCCTCCCCCGCGACACCGGCAAGCGCGCGGTGGCCGGGCCGTACGTCGACTACCTGTGCTCCGACGAGTACAGCCTCACGCTGTCCGCGCCGGTCGAGATGGCGGGACGGTTCGCCGGGGTGGCCGCTGCGGACGTGTATCTACGGCACTTCGAGGCGGCCGTGATGCCGATGCTGCGCCGGCTGCCCGGACCGGCCCATCTGGTGAACGCCCGCGGGCGGGTGACCGCCTCCGCGGACCCGGCCCATCTCGCCGGATCCCTCACCAAGGGGCCGGACTTCGCAGCCGTACTGGAGCGGGGGCGGCCCTCCCGGTACCGCGGGCTGCGGCTGGTCCCGTGCCGGGACATCCCGCTCGTGCTGGTGGTCTCCGCGCGTTGACGCCGATGCCGGTGCGGGTCAGTTCCCGGGGGCCGGAACCACCTTCAGGTGTGCTGCCGCATGCCGTGTCCGGCGAGCTCGGGGCCGGTCGCGCAGGACCAGCGTCATCCGCGTGTACCCCATGTCCCGCAGGGTCCTCGGGGTCTCGTCCACGACCCGGCAGTCGGTGGCGCCCCAGCGCGGATCGGGGTGCAGCAGGGGGCGTACGGCGCCGTCGTGCTGCACGGCCTGCTCGCCGACCGCGCGGATCCAGTGCGGCAGGCCCTGCCGGTAGGCGGCCTCCATGATCGGGTCCTGGGCGATGTCCCGGCGGATGGCCTGCAGTCCGTGGTCGTGGCCGTAGCGCTCCACTGCGGCCGCGAAGTGCGCCAGCACGGGCAGACACCAGCTCGACTCGTGCTCGCCCAGGACCGTGGCCGCGTCCGGGTGGAACAGCACGAATCTCAGGAAGTTGTCGCCCGGCATGGCCGTCGGATGCGGGCCCACCTCGCGGAAAAGTGACGCGAAAGCGTTGTTGGAGAGAACGACGTCCCAACGGTGGTCCAGGACGACGGAGGGGAAGGGAACCGCCTCCAGAAGGGCCGCGTAGTCCTGTAGATACGCCTGGGCCTCGAGACTCTCGGGGACGGGCCGCGGTGCCGACCGCTGCCCTCCTGCCTGATACGCCATCGGGAGGTCACCCCTCTTGCCTATGCGGCCTTCACGCGGCGCCTTGATCCTGCGGCCCGGACGCGAGTCGTGTCAACTATCGTGGCATTTCGTGCCTGTTGACGGCTGAAATTGGCCACAGTTGTGGCGACACCTGGATGTGAGTTCGAACTACCCGGTAATCTCCGTCGAGTTCACGGCAACCGCTTGTGAAGAGCCTGTGAGAAACGTGGGAGATCTGTCGGTGACGGATGGCTTCGAGAGTCCGGGCACCACGGGGACGACCGCGGCGCTGCCCGCCGTCGTCGCTCGCGTCACCGCGCTCGCCGACCGGCTCGGCGTGCCGCACGCGGAGGTCTTCGACACCGGCCGTCTGTCCGCCGCCTCCGGCGTCCCCGAGCCCGTGGTCAAGGCCCTGCTGGGCGGCCGCCCCGCGGGCGAGCCCGATGTCCAGGCACGGTTCCTGCAGCGGCTGCAGCTGCTGCGGCGCACCCGGCTCAAGCCCAACGGGCGCAAGTACACCCAGCAGGAGATCGCCGACGGCGCGGGCATGTCCCGCCAGCAGGCCGGAGCGCTCATCAACGGCGACCGGCGCCCCACCATGGAGCACTGCGACGCCATCCAGCGCTTCTTCCGCGTGCACGCCGGATTCCTCACGGCCGAGGACCCCGAGGCCCTCACGGGCGCCCTGCAGGGCGTGGAGCAGGAGCTCCTGCAAAGGCTTGCCGAACGGGAGGCCGCCGCGACCGACGACGACCCGCTGGAGCGGCTGCTGCAGGACCACGGCGTCCGCGGGATCGCCTGGCGGGCCGCCCAGCTGCCCACCGACCAGCACCGCGACAAGGTCGCGGAGTGGCTGGACATGCTCCTGGAGAGCGTCAAGCGGCCCGAGTCGTGAGCCTGGGGAGAACTGTGGGCATCGGTAAGGAAATGCGCCGCCTGTGCGGCGAGCTGATCGCGGAGCTGGCACTCCCCGCACCGGCACGGCCCGATGACCTCTACGGCGCCCTGTGCGACGCGATGAGCAGACGCCGCGGCCGGCCCGTCCACTTCCGTACGGCGGCCTTCCCGAGCGGCACCGCGAGCGGGCTGTGGCTCGACATGGCCGACCAGGACCTCGTCGTGATCGAGGAACGGACCGCGCCCGACCACCAGTTGGTGATCCTCGGCCACGAGCTGTGGCACATGAAGGCCGGGCACTGCGGTCACCACGTCGAGGGCGCCAAGGTCGCGGCGCGCCTGCTGAGCGACGACGCGGACCTGGCAGCCACCGTCCGCAGAGTGGCCGCCCGCAGCCGCTTCGACCTCGCCGAGGAGCAGGAGGCCGAGACGTTCGGCCTGCTGCTGGCGAGCAGGTGCCGTACGTGGCTGGCGGGGTCGGGGTTGCGGGGGCCGGTGCAGAGGGATCATCTGGCGGGGCGGATCGAGGCTTCGTTGGGGTATTTGGGGCCGCAGGGCTGAGGGCGGGGCGGCTGCGGCAGTGGCAGTGGCAGTGGCAGTGGCAGTGGCATGTGACATACCACTGCACCGGTTCCACAGTGCCATGTCACGTTGCACTGCGTTCACTGGCCTCCCGCAGATCCCGCTCCACCGCCCGATTACGAGCCGTGTCCGGCCGTCCCGCGCTGGTGCCGGGACGGCCCTCGACCAGGAGTTCCCGCCAGTGTTCGCGACTCCAGTCGGCCGGGGCCGTGGTCGACGTGAACTCCTCGACCAGGGAGACGAATCGCGCGGGGTCGGTGTGGAACGGGAAGTGGCCGGCCTGCTCGAAGATCTCCAGCCTGCTGCCCGGCATCGCCTCGTGCGCACCGTAGGCGTGCCGTACGGGCACCACGCTGTCCCGGTCGCCCCACAGCAGCATGGTCGGCATGCCCTCGGTGAGATAGCACCGGTCGAGCATGGTGACGACCTGGCCACGCCAGTCGACGACCGCGCGCAACGTGCGGATGAAGGCGTTGCGGGAGGTCTCGTCGGGCAGCGCGTCGACGAGGTTGATCAGGTCGGGGGCGTCCAGGCCGAGGTCGGTGTCCAGCATCTTCATCAGGTGGATCGCCAGGCTCACTTGGAGCCGCATGCCGGGCAGCCGGAGGCTGGACAGCATCAGGTGGGCGCCGGGGAGCGAGACCAGACGCAGCACGGGGTTGACCTCGCGGCCGACGCCGCCGGCGCTGACCAGGATGAGCCGTTCCGTGCGCTCGGGGAACTGGTAGGCGAACTGCATGGCCACGCCGCCGCCCAGCGAGTGCCCGACCAGCGTCGCGGACTCGATGCCGAGCGTGGTGAGCAGGTCCCGCACGCCGTTCGCGTACGCCGCCACCGAGTAGTCGGCGCGCGGCTTGTCGGAGGCGCCGTGGCCGAGCAGGTCGGGGGCGATCACGGTGTGGGTGCGGGCGAGGTCGGGGATCAGCTCGGCCCAGGTCGCCGAGGAGTCCCCGATACCGTGGATGAGCACCAGCGCCGGGCCCTCGCCGGCCATGCGGAAGGCGCGCCGGTAGCCGTGCACCAGGCGGTACTGCAACTCGAGTTCACCGTCGCCCACCGGACGCAGCCGTACGGCGCGCCCGGGACGGCGGTGCGGGACGTCGACCACGCACTTGCCTCCCCGCTCCATGGCCGCCGCTGAAGCGGCCGAAAGCCCTTCCCTTCCAGCGTAGGACTGCTTTCCCACAAGGGATTTCGTGGACGTTTCGCCTCCGCTAAGCGGGCGACGCCACCCGTGGTCACAGCCGATTGTCAGTGGCGGGCGGCAAGCTGGAGTTGCGCCCCTTTGTGAGGGCGTGACGCAACGATGCCGAGACGGGGAGAGCCGACCGATGCCCACTGCAGTAATGACCGATCGCGAGCGCACCGCGGTACAGGCCTACCTGCGGCTGCTGCACACCGTACGAGCCGCCTTCGACGGCCCGCCCGGCACCGCGCGACCACCGGTCGTGCCGCCCTCCGTACTCGCCGAGGCGGAACAGGCCCTGGCGGCCGCGGGCCTGACCGGCAACGAGGAGGAGTTCTTCCGACTGCTGCAGATGTGGTGCCCGGAGCCATGACCATCACCTCCGGCGAGAGCCCGAACGCGCGGAGGCGCGAAGCGCTGAGCACGATCGGGCTCTCGACACCGACTCAGGCGCCCCCGGAGGCGAACGAAGCCGCAAGAGGTTCGTGCGGCACCGTCACCGCCGAAGCCACCAGGCCGCGTTGGACGGTCCAGCGGCCCTCGAAGTGACCGAGGCGCCGGCCGCCCACCAGCGGACCGGGGACGAGGAGTTCGGCGCGGAAGGTGCCGTGCAGCCGTTCGCCGGGGGCGACGGAGACCTCGATGTCGGCTTCGGTGAACTCCAGCCACCGGCCGGTGAGGGGGAACCACGCCTTGTAGACGGACTCCTTGGCGCTGAACAGCAGCCGGTCCCAGGCGACCGCCGGGTGGTCCGCCGCCAGGCGGCTCAGCCTGGCGGCCTCGGCGGGCAGGGACACGGCGTCCAGGACGCCCTCCGGGAGCGGCAGATGGGGTTCGGCGTCGATGCCGAGGGAGGCGAGGTCGGTGGCGCGGACCAGGGCGGCGGCGCAGTAGCCGTCGCAGTGGGTCATGCTGCCGGCCAGGCCGGCCGGCCAGGTCGGTGCGCCGCGCTCGCCGGGCAGCAGGGGCTGCGGCGGGACGCCGAGCTTGTCCATGGCGCGCCGAGCGCAGGCGCGGACGAGGGCGAACTCGCGGCGGCGCTTGTCGACGGCCTGGGCGACGACGGCCGCCTCCTCGGGGTACAGCGGCGCGGGCTCGCTCCCGTCGTCGCCGTGCACCTCCACGGCCACCACCTCGTCCGGCAGCAGCTCCTCGATCACCCGACCCCGACCTCCTTCGGCAGCACACGGCGCAGACGCCCCGGCGGCTGCGGCCGCTTCCGCCACTCGCGGGGATACCCGACGGACACCTCCTCGAAGCGGACGCCCTCGTGCCAGGTGGTCCGCGGGATGTGGAGGTGGCCATAGACCATGGTCTCGACGCGGAAGCGGCGGTGCCAGTCGGCGGTCAGCTCGGTGCCGCACCACATGGCGAACTCGGGGTGCCACAGGACCTCGGTCGGGTGCCGGTCCAGTGGGTAGTGGTTGACGAGGACGGTGGGCAGGTCGTCGGGCAGGGCGGCGAGCCTGCGCTCGGTGTCGGCGACCCGGGCCCGGCACCAGGCCTCGCGGGACGGGTAGGGGTCGGGGTGCAGCAGGAGCTCGTCGTTGCAGACGATGCCGGTGCCGTGCGCGTACTCCAGCCCCTCGGCCTTGGTGGTGCAGCCCTCCGGCAGGAACGAGTAGTCGTAGAGGAGGAAGAGCGGTGCGACGGCCACGGGGCCGTCGGGGCCCGCCCAGAGCGGGTAGGGGTCCTCGGGTGTCGTCACGCCGAGTTCGCGGCACAGGGTGACGAGGTGCTCGTAGCGGGCGACGCCACGGAGGGTGACGGGGTCGTTCGGGTGGGTCCACAGTTCGTGGTTGCCGGGCGCCCAGATCACTTTGCGGAAGCGGCTCGCGAGGGTCTTCAGGGCCCAGTGGATGTCGGAGACGGTCTCCGAGACGTCGCCGGCGACGAGCAGCCAGTCGTCGTCCGTCTCGGGGCGCATGCGCTCGACCAGGGCGCGGTTCTCGGGGTACCCGATGTGCAGATCGCTGATGGCCAGCAGCTGTCCGGTCCCACCGGCCGTCGACGTCACCTCTCGCCCCCTCCGTCCGCCCGGTCCGTCGGCCCTGCGCGCTCACGGACGGGTCCACGACAACACATTTCACGGCTCCGGGACAAGGCGACCCCGCCCAGGTCGGGCCAGGTGCCCGGCGGACCGGAAAATCCGTAACACGTACGTTGCACGCGCGGCCCCTCGGAAGCCGTATGATCGCCCCAACACCACCGCCACGAAGACGAACTCCCTTCACACAGGGGCGGTTTGGTGACCCTCCAACTCCCCTGCCCGGGCACGGGCTGCTCCGCCGTGCCCGCGAACCGTGAAAGGACGGCCCTGCATGGTCTCTCGCGTACGCGTCTGGCTCAACCGCACGTACGCGGAGAACGTGTTCTTCATGGATCAGCTGCGGCGAAATCCCAGCGATCGGGCGGTCGAGATCCATGCGACGCACGGGGACGCCGACTCCCCCGTACTGGCCGCCGCCGACACCGCCGAACTGGAGCCGGAGGGCCTGTCCCCGGCCGGGTACGTCGAGTACGCCCTCGCCCAGTGCGGGCGCCGCGGCATCGACGTGTTCGTGCCCCGGCTGCACCAGTCGGCGATCGTGGCGCACCGTGCGGACTTCGAGGCGATCGGTACGGCGCTGCTGGCGCCGCCGCCGGAGGCCGTGGCCGTCTTCGAGGACAAGGTGATCGCCTACGAGGCCGTGCAGGCGATCGGCGTGCCGGTGCCGTCGTGGTGGCGGGTGCGCAGCGCCGATGAACTCGTCGCCGCCGTGGAGGAGTTGGAGGCGGCCGGGCACAAGGCGTGCTTCAAGCCGGCGTCCGGTGCGGGTGGGGTGGGCTTCCGTGTGATCACGCGCGCCCCCTTCTCGATGGTTCACCTCACCGGGTTCCCTAGCCCGTACGTGCCGCTCGATCTGGTCGTGGAGGCGCTGAAGCAGTCCGACGAGCCGGTCGACTGGATCGTGATGCCGCGGCTCGAGCAGCCGGAGGTGTCGGTGGACTGCCTCACCGGCCCCGACAACCGGGTGCGGCTGGCCATCGGCCGTACCAAGAACGGCCGTCGGCGCGGGTTCACGCTGCACGAGCAGTGGCTGGAGCCGGCGCGGCAGATCGCGGAGGGGTTCGGGCTGCACTACCTGTCCAACATCCAGTTCCGCATGTTCGGTGACCGGCCGGTCCTGATGGACGTCAACACCCGGCCCGCGGGCGGGCTGCACCAGCTGTCCCTGTGCGGGGTCAACGCCCCTTGGGCGGCTGTGCAGTTGGCACTCGGCGAGGACCCGGGCGAGATGACGCCGCCGTTCCTCGGGCAGGACTACACGGTGGTTTCCGGCCCACGGCCGCTGCGGGCGATTTCGCTGCCGCAGCAGCGGGTCGAGGAGGCGGAGCCGCTGCTGCCGGCCGTACCCGCGCAGACGGCGGAGACCACCGAGGTCGGCGCCGCGGAGACGGCGAACCGGGCCATCACACCGGCCTAGACCACAAGTTCATACCGGTCTGGACCAATCATGGCGCAGCACCTTGACACCCTGATTGGTCCATACCAACTTGGTTGCGCACCTCTCTGCACTCCCGAACACCCCCATTCCTTCAGGGAGATCGCGTGCGCAACACATTCAGACGTTCCAGACGTCGGCTCCTCGCACTGCTCGGCTCCGCCGCCCTCGCGCTCGCCGGAGCCATCGCCCTTCCGGGTACGGCCCAAGCGGCCAACGTCCTGACCAATCCCGGCTTCGAGTCGGGCAGTCTGTCGCCCTGGTCCTGCACCGGGAACCTCGGTTCGGTCGTCTCCTCCCCCGTGCACGGCGGCTTCAGGGCCCTGCAGGGGGCGGTGACGGACAGCGACAACGCCCAGTGCACGCAGACCGTCTCCGTGCAGCCCAACACCACCTACAACCTCACCGGTTGGGTGCGCGGCTCCTACGTCTACCTCGGCGTGAGCGGCGGTGCTTCGACCTGGACGACCTCCCCGTCGGCGTACAGCCAGCTGTCGGTCTCCTTCACCACCGGTGCCTCGCAGACCAGCGCCACGATCTACGTCCACGGCTGGTACGCCCAGGGGACCTACTACGCCGACGACATCAGCCTCGACGGGCCCGGCGGCGGTGGCGGTTCGGACACCCAGGCGCCGACCGCGCCGACCGGACTGGCCTCCACGGGCAAGACGTCGTCGAGCGTGTCGCTGAAGTGGAACGCCTCGACGGACAACGTGGGTGTCACGGCCTACGACATCTACAGCGGCTCCAACAACGTCCTTACCGTGTCGGGTACTTCGGCCACGGTCAGCGGGCTTTCGCCGAGCACGAGTTACACCTTCACGGTCAAGGCGCGGGACGCCGCCGGCAACACCTCCGGCGCCTCCAACTCCGTGTCCGTCACGACCGACGCGGGCAGCGGTGGCGGGACCGGCTTCAAGCAGGCCGCGCCGTATCTGTACGAGGGCTGGGGCGATCCACCGAGCCCGAGCACGGTGATGAGCGCGACCGGCATCAAGTGGTTCACGATGGCGTTCGTGCTCGACTCCGGTGGCTGCACGCCTGCCTGGGACGGCAGCCGGGCGCTGACCGGCGGTGTCGACCAGACCGCCATCAACCAGATCCGTTCCGCCGGCGGTGACATCGTGCCGTCGTTCGGCGGCTGGCAGGGCAGCAAGCTCGGCGCCAACTGCTCGTCCGCGAGCGCGCTCGCCGGAGCCCTGCAGAAGGTGATCGACGCATACTCGCTCAGGGCGATCGACATGGACATCGAGAACACGGACGAGTTCGAGAACGAGGCCGTGCAGGCCAAGATCCTCACCGCCCTGAAGACGGTCAAGGCCAACAACCCCGGCCTCAAGACCATCGTCACGTTCGGCACGTCCACCACCGGCCCGACCTACTACGGCAACCGGCTCATCGAGCAGGCCCAGTCGCTCGGCGCCAACATCGACGTCTTCACGATCATGCCGTTCGACTTCGGCGGCGGCTCGGACATGTACGGCAACACCGTCAACGCGGCCGAGGGGCTCAAGGCCAAGCTGAAGTCGACGTTCGGCTGGGACGACGCCACCGCGTACTCCCACATCGGCATCTCCGGCATGAACGGCCTGTCCGACCAGCAGGAGAACACCACCCCGGCGATCTGGACCCAGATCAAGGACTGGTCCAACAGCCACCACATCGCCCGTCTCGCCTTCTGGTCGGTCAACCGCGACCGGCCGTGCCCGGGCGGCGGCGTGGTGAGCAACTGCTCCGGAATCAGCCAGAACAACTGGCAGTTCAGCTCGATCACGGCGGGCTTCACCGGCTGAGGAGCCATTGAGGAGGCTGGAAGAAGGGCTGGCGCCCGGGCCCCCGCGGCGGGAAGAATCTTGAACCGACCCGCCGCGGGGGCCTTCCCGCGGTTCGACGGCACGGGATCCGGGGGCGGCTCATGGCCGAGGCGGCGCAGGGGTGAGGAGCAGGAGCATCACTGCCGGCCGGTGTCTGTCGTTCCTCCTCGCTCTCGGCCTCCTCGCTCTCCTCGCCTCCTGCGGCGTGCCCGACAGCGCGAACAAGGGGCCCGAGGACGTGGAACAGCGGCCCGGGCAGGCGGACTTACAGGCCTCGATCGTCAACGACCGCAAGCACCTCTTCGACGGATCCCTCGCGTACGACCCCGCCGTCTCCGTGAACGTCGACGAGAGCCTGACCTACGACGTACGGCTCACCGCGCGGGGAGAGAAGTCGTCGGGCAAGGCGGCGCAGGCCGCCCTGGTGACCCGGACGTTCCGGGTGGGCGGAGACGAGGGCGCCACGCTGGCCTCCGGGAGCAGGCAGGTGCGGATCGTACTGCTGGGCGACGGGTCCAAACAGGCCATCGCCCAGCCCGGCGAGGACGCGGAGTGGCAGTGGAGCGTCTCCGCCGACGAGCCGGGCGACTACGACCTCGCGCTCACCGTCACGACGTACCAGGGCGAGTCGGACCGTGCCCTGGACACCTTGCATCCCCCGATCAAGATCCGTCTGAGCGTGCAGAACACATGGTCGCACCGCATCGACTCGATGAACGACTGGCTCATCACGGCGAGCGGCATCGCGACCGCGCTGATCGCCATCTACGCGCTACGGGCTCCCCTCACCGAGTTCGTACGAACCCGAAGGGAAGCCCGTCGGCAGCGCAACCAGAGCCGGGACGGCTATATGTGAGCAGTCGTCAGAAGCGACCCGCCCCCCGGTACAGCTCCAGTTCCCCCTCCAGCTCCACGGCCAGCACCGTGGCGTACGGGTCCAAGTCCGCCTCCGCCGGCGGGTCGATCCACAGCACGCCCACCGCGTCGTGCAGCCCGCCGACCACCCGGTGGCCCAGCTCGGTGCCGGTGCCCACCACCCTGACCTTGCGGACCCCCGTCGCCAGACCCCGGACGCCGATCTCGGCGCGCGGGATGTCGAACAGGGTGAGGTAGAGGGTCCGGCGGTCGGCGGAGAGGGTGCTGGGCCCGTAGTGGTGCCCGGCCGGGAGGCCGCGCACCGTTCCGTACACCGCCTCCGCGTGCCCCCGGATCCACTCCCCCAGCCCCTCCAGCCGCTCGACCTGCGGCTGCGGGATCGTGCCGTCCTCCATGGGTCCGACGTCGAGGAGCAGGTTGCCGCCTGCGCCGATCGTCTCCGTGAAGTAACGGACCAGCTGGGACAGCGACTTGTGGTTGTGGTCCTGGTGCTGGTAGCCCCACGAGTCGTTGATCGTCAGGCACAGCTCCCAGGGGCCCTCCGGCGGCACGATCGGCGCGCCCTGTTCCGGCGTCGCGTAGTCGCCCTCGCCGAGCATGCGCGCGTTGAAGACGACGTCGGGGACGTACGACCTGATCAGCGCGGCCAGCTCCGGGATGCGCCACTGCTCCTCGCTGCGGTCCCACTCGCCGTCGAACCACATCAGGTCGGGCCGGTAGCGCGAGGCCAACTCCCGGATCTGGCCGTCCCGGTAGGCGATGAACCGCTCCCAGGCCGCCAGGTCCTCGTCCTCGGCCGCGACCTCGGAGTAGCGGTTGTCCTCCTGCTCCGGCGGGCGGCCAGGCTTGCGGGTGGACGCGTAGTCGGGGTGGTTCCAGTCGGAGTGGGAGTAGTAGAAGCCGACCTTGAGGTCCTTCTCGCGCAGGGCCTCGGCGTACGGGCCGAGATAGTCCTTGCCGAGGTTGAGGTCGCCGTACTGCGTGTCCCACAGGGCCACGCCGTCATGGTGACGGCTCGTGAGGACCGCGTACTTGGCGCCCGCGCGGGCGAACAGGTCGGCCCACGCCTTCGGGTCGTACTTGGCGCCGGTGAAGCGCTCCAGCTGGGACATGTACTGGTCGTGCGGCACGATGTCGTCGTAGAACGACCAGGACTCCTGGACGCCGTCCACGGCGTAGATGCCCCAGTGGATGAAGATCCCCAACTTGGCGTCGGTGAACCAGGGTTGCATGGCCACGGGTCAGGCCCTCCGCAGGCGGAGCGTGAGGATCTGGAAGGGACGCAGCGCGACGGGGACACCGCCGTCGGCGATCTCCGCGTCCTCCAGCGGACGCTCCAGCAGGTCGGTCACCTGGGCGCCCGCGAGCGGGAATCCCGTGCGCAGCACGCCTGTGGCACGTCCACCGCGGGACTCGTAGAGCCGTACGACGACATCGCCGGAGGCGTCGTCCGCGAGTTTGACCGCCTCGACCGTCACGCCCTCGCCGTCGACCGAGACGACCGGCTCCGGCACGCCCGCCGAATCCGCCAGCCGCAGCGGGAGGTTGAGGGCGTAACCCTCCGCGATCGCGTCGTCGATGCTCGCGCCGGGCAGGAGGGAGTAGGTGAAGCGGTGCCTGCCCTGGTCGGCCTCGGGGTCCGGGATCCGCGGGGCGCGGACCAGGCTGAGGCTGACCCGGGTCGTCGTACCACCGTGCTCGCGGACCGTGCGGGAGACGTCGTGGCCGTAGGTCGAGTCGTTGATGACCGCGACGCCGTAGCCGGGCTCGGCGATGTGCACCCAGCGGTGGCCGGAGACCTCGAAACGGGCCGCCTCCCAGCTGGTGTTGGTGTGCGTGGGCCGCTGGATGTGGCCGAACTGGATCTCCGCGGAGGAGTGCGGGGCGCGGATGTCCACCGGGAAGCCCGCCTTGAGGATCTTCTCGGCCTCGTGCCAGTCGATGTCGGTCTCGAAGTCGATACGGGGGCTGCCGGCGCGGAGGGTGATCGTCTGGGTGAGTTTCGAGCCCTTGCCGAAGGACCGCGAGACGCGGATCGCGCCGAGCAGCGGGTCCTCCTCGACGACCGTGACCGACTCGGCCTCCAGCAGGTCCGTGTAGCGGTTCTTGTAGTGCTTGTCGATGTCCCAGGCGTCCCAGTAGTTCGGGAGGTCGGTGTGCAGACGCAGCAGGTTGCCCTTCTCGGCGAGGACTTCACGGCCGCCGGCGCGCAGGTCGCGTACGGAGGCCAGGGTGCCGTCCTCCGCGACCTCGACCCGCACCAGGCCGTTGTCGAGCACCCGGCCGCTCACCGTGACGGGGTCCGGCACCGTCCCGGCGCCCACCACGGCGCTGCCGCTCGCCGGCACCTCGACATACGCCGGGGCGCCCTCGGCCGTACGGACGACCTCGGCCCGGTCGAACGGGCTGGTGTTGAAGACACGGGTGGCTCCACCGCCCAGCGCGGCGACCGCCTCGGCCGTCAGCTCCTCCAACTCGACCGCCACCCTGGCGTATTCGGCCTCGGCCTCCCGGTGCACCCAGGCGATCGAAGACCCCGGCAGGATGTCGTGGAACTGGTGGAGGAGGACCGTCTTCCACAGCCGGTCCAGCTTCTCGTACGGGTAGGAGTAGCCCGGCGCGTGCAGTGCGGCCGTCGTCGCCCACAACTCGGCCTCGCGCAGGCGGTGTTCGGAGCGCCGGTTGCCCTGCTTGGTGCGGGCCTGGGAGGTGTAGGTGGCGCGGTGCAGCTCGAGGTAGAGCTCGCCGTTCCAGACCGGGGCGTCCTCGTACTCCGCGCGGGCCTTGGCGAAGAACTCGTCGGGATGCTCGACGACGACCTTGGGCGAACCCTCCAGGTCGGCGAGCCTGCGGGCGCGTTCCATGATCTCGCGGGTGGGGCCGCCGCCGCCGTCGCCCCAGCCGAAGGGGGCGAGGGAGCGCGTACCGGCGCCCTTCTCGGCGTAGTTGCGGACCGCGCGGTCCATCTCCTCGCCGCTGAAGCGGGCGTTGTAGGTGTCGACCGGCGGGAAGTGGGTGAAGATGCGGGTGCCGTCGATGCCCTCCCACCAGAAGGTGTGGTGGGGGAACTTGTTGGTCTGGTTCCAGGAGATCTTCTGGGTGAGGAACCACTCGTTGCCTGCCAGCTTGGCGAGCTGCGGGTAGGCGGCGTTGTAGCCGAAGGAGTCCGGCAGCCAGACTCCCTTGGTCTCGATGCCGAAGTGCTCGATGAAGAACCGCTTGCCGTGGACGAGCTGGCGGGCGATGGCCTCGCCGCCGGGCAGGTTGCCGTCGGACTCGACCCACATGCCGCCGACCGGCGCCCACTGGCCCTTCTTCACGGACTCCTGGATGCGCGCCCAGACCTTGGGGTAGTTGTCGCGCACCCACTCGTACTGCTGGGCCTGCGAGCAGGCGAAGATGAAGTCGTCGTACTCGTCGGCGAGCGAGGTGACGTTGGAGAACGTGCGGGAGGTCTTGCGCTTGGTCTCGCGGATGGGCCACAGCCAGGCGGAGTCGATGTGCGCGTGGCCCACGCCGGAGACGACGTGGGCACTCGCGTGCGCGGGCTTGGCCAGGACGGGCGCGAGCACCTCGCGGACGGCGGCGGCGCTGCCGGAGACGTCGTCCAGGTCCAGGGCGTCCATGGCCCGGTCCAGGGCGTGCAGGATCTCGTGGCGGCGCGGCTCGTGCTCGGCGAGGTGGACCATGAGCTCGCGCAGCACCTGGAGGTCCAGGTCGAGGTGGAAGACCTCCTCGTCCAGGACGGCGAGGTCGGCGCGCCGGAAGGTGTACAGCGGCTTGTCGCCGGCCGTCAGGACGTCGCCGAGGAGCGTGGGCTCGGAAAAGTTGTCGGCCAGGATGTCCGGGTTGGAGGCCGCCTCGACCAGGTAGTCGATCTGCTCGCCGCCGGTCGCCGGGTTGGCGATGGCCACGTACTGGTTGAGCGGGTTGACCGCCTTCAGCGGCGTCCCGTCGGTGAGGTGGACCAGTGCCTCGGCCTGGTTGCCCGGCCAGTCGCCCACGAAGCCGAGGTCGATGACCGCCTCGACGCGCTTGCCGGCCCACTCGGCGGGCACCTGCCCGCGCATCCGGAACCAGGTCGTGCCCCAGGGCGGACCCCACGGGGTGTCCATCGCGAAGGGCTTGTACGGGGCTGCCGCGGCCTCCTCGAAGGAGACCGGCTCGCCCGGCGCCTGCCAGGCCTCGACCGCCAGGGGGACGGTGGCCGCGTAGATCGCGGGCTTGATGCGCTGGGTGTGGAGGCGCTCGGCGCGCTCCTCGATCCGGCGGCGTTCGTCGTGCATGGGAAGTCTCCAGAAACCAGGAAGCCGAAGAGGGGCAGGAGGCCGAAGAGGCGGTAAGCGCTTTCCGGCGAGCGTCTACTTAAGGTACGACAGCCCGGGATGCACGTCCGTGTACCCGTCGACCAGCCGTCGGGCCACGTTCACGGAATCCACCAGCGGATGCAGCGCGAACGCCTTCACCGCCGTCGTACGGGAGCCGGACTCGGCGGCGGCCAGCACCTCGCGCTCGACCGCCTTGACCGCGCAGACCAGGCCGGTGGCGTGGTCGGGCAGCGGGGCGACGGCGACCGGGTGCGCACCGTTGGCGTCGACCAGGCACGGGACCTCGATGACGGCCTCGGTGTCCAGTACGGACAGCGTGCTGCGGTTGCGGACGTTGAGGATCAGGGTGGTGCGCTCGTCGCGGGCGATGGCCCGCATCAGGGCGAGGGCGACCTTCTCGTAGCCGCCGGAGAGGTCGTCGGCGTCGCGTTCGCCTGCGCCGGCACTCTCGCGGTTCTCGGCCATGTACGTCGCCTCGCGCTCGGCGCGGGTGCGGTCCCAGGCGTCGAGTGCCCGGGCGTCGGGGTTGCGCATCTCCTCGTAGAAATGGGCCTGCTGGTCGCGCAGGAAGGCGCCGCGGGTCTTCTCGGCCTGCTGGTAGGCGCGGACGGCCTCGCGGTTGAAGTAGTAGTAGTGCAGGTACTCGTTCGGGATCGCGCCGAGGGACTGCAGCCAGTCGACGCCGAAGAGCTTGCCCTCCTCGAAGGAGCCGAGCAGGTCGGGGTCGGCGAGCAGCCGCGGGAGCTCGTCGCGGCCTGCGATGTGCAGCCCGCGGACCCAGCCGAGGTGGTTGAGGCCGACGTAGTCGATCCACGCCTCCTTCGGGTTCCCGCCGAGCACCCGGGCGATACGGCGGCCGAGGCCGACCGGCGAGTCGCAGATGCCGATGACGCGGTCGCCGAGGTGGCGGGACATGGCCTCGGTGACCAGGCCCGCCGGGTTGGTGAAGTTGATGACCCAGGCGTCGGGCGCGAGGCGGGCCACCCGCCGGGCGATGTCGACGGCGACCGGGACCGTGCGCAGGCCGTAGGCGATGCCGCCCGCGCCGACCGTCTCCTGGCCGAGGACACCCTCGGCCAGGGCCACCCGCTCGTCGTTCGCCCTGCCCTCCAGGCCGCCGACGCGGATCGCGGAGAAGACGAAGTCGGCGCCGCGCAGCGCCTCGTCGAGGTCGGTCGTCGCGGTCACCTCGGGGGCGTCGGCGACCTGGGCGGCCTGCTCGGCGAGGACTCGGGTCACCGCGGACAGCCGGCCCGCGTCCAGGTCGTGCAGGACGACCTCGGTGACCCGGCCCTCGCCTCTGTCGCCCAGCAGTGCCCCGTACACGAGCGGCACCCGGAACCCGCCGCCGCCCAGAATCGTCAGCTTCACGCCTGCACCTTTCCTGCCACGACCACCTCGACGCCCGCCTCCTCCAGGGAGGAGCGGGTCGCCGGATCGACCGGGGCGTTCGTCACCACCACGTCCAGGTTCTCCGGACCGCAGACCTTCGCCATGCCCGTGCCCGGGAACTTCGCCTGGTCGGCGAGGAGGACGACCTTGTCGCTCGCTTTGATCATGGCCCGCTTGACCGGCACCTCGACGACCGTCGTGTCCATCACCTGCCCACCGGGGCGCACTCCACTGGTGCCGAGGAAGAGCCAGTCGGCGTGCAGCTGACGCAGATTGTCCTCGGTGAGGAAGCCGACCAGGGAGCGGTACTCGCGGCGGACCATGCCGCCGAGCAGCACCAGCTCGATGCCCTCGTCGTCGGCGAGCTCCTCGTAGACCACCAGGTTGCTGGTGATCACCGTGAGCCGGCGGCCGTGCAGCTGGCGGGCCAGCCGGAAGGCGGTGGTGCCGATGTCGAGCAGCACCGACTGACCGTCCCTGACCATCGCCGCGGCACGCTCGGCTATCGCGTCCTTCTCGGACACGCGCACCTCGGCGACCTCGGCGAAGGGCTGGTCGCCCTCCTCCACTACGGCGCCGCCGTGCACACGCGTGAGCAGCCCGTCCTCCTCGAGCTTGACCAGGTCGCGCCTGATCGTGGCGGGGCTCACACCCAGCTGCTCTGAGAGGTCGGTCACTGCCGCGGGACCGCCGGAGCGCAGGGCCCGCAGGATGAGTTGGTGTCGTCGTTCTGCCAGCACGCGCTGCACACTACTCGTCATCTTCAATCATTTCCATGCTCACTTCTGCTCGGGTATTGACCAATCTCGTGGATCAGCGCACGATTCCCGTCATCGAAAATGACGAGTTTTGACGAGAGGCGGTGCGCGTGGACGACGACAGGCCCGACGTGCTCCTGACCGGGCTGCTCTTCTACGACCTCGTCCTCACCGGGCTCGGGAAGCCCCCGACGCCGGGCGAGGAGATCTGGACGGGCGGCATGGGCTGCGGCCCCGGCGGCATCGCGAACCTCGCGGTGGCCGCGTCCCGGTTCGGTCTGCGCACCTCGCTGGCCACGGTCTTCGGCGACGACTTCTACGGCGAGTACTGCCGTGACGTCCTCGACGACCAGGAAGGCGTCGACCTCTCGCTCTCCCCCACCGCCGACGGCTGGCCCACCCCCGTCACCGTCTCCCTCGCCCACGGTTTTGACCGCGCCCTCGTCACCCACGGCCAGGAGCCCCCGTACTCGCAGGACGCGCTGATGGGCGACCCGCCCGAGGCGCGCACGGCCCTCGTGCACATCGAGGCCGAACCCCGCGAGTGGCTCGCCAAGGCCGCCGCGAACGGCACCCACATCTACGCCGACGTCGGCTGGGACCCCACCCAGGAGTGGTCGACGGACCTCCTCGACCAGCTGAAGCTCTGCCACGCCTTCCTCCCGAACGAGACCGAGGCGATGGCCTACACCCGCACCGACAGCGCGGTCGCGGCCCTCGGCACGCTCTCCGAGCTGGTGCCGGTGGCCGTGGTCACGCGCGGCGGCGACGGCGCGGTCGCCGTCGACCAGGCGACGGGCGAGTACGCGGAGGTCCCGGCCCTCGACGTCGACGTGCTGGACGCGACGGGCGCCGGGGACGTCTTCGGCGCGAGCTTCGTCACGGCCTCGCTCGGCGGCTGGCCGCTGGAGGAACGGCTGCGGTTCGCCGTCCTCGCCGCGGGCCTGTCCGTCCGGCACCACGGCGGGGCGCTCGCCGCCCCCGGCTGGTACGGCGTCGACCGCTGGTGGCGCTCCCTGACCGACCCCGACCTCAAGCGCGCGTACGGCTTCCTCGCGGACCGCCTACCGGCGAACGTCGGCCCGCCGGTGCGGTACGCGCCGGTGACCCCGCCCGCCCCTCACACGCTCGTCGGCCCACGCGCCACCGAACGGCTGCACTGACCCTCAAGCCCCTCAGCACCTCGAACAGGAACAACAGGAGTGACCCGTGGACCTTTCTCGTAGAGGCTTCCTCCAGGCCGCCGCGCTCACCGCGGCCGCGTCCGGCCTGACCGTCGCATGCGGCGGCAGCTCGGGATCGGGCGGCACCAAGAACGGCAAGAACCTCACCCTGTGGTACTGGGGTGGCGCGCTCAGCGACAAGGTGGTCGCCGAGGCCAAGACCCACTTCAGCAGCCAGGTCAAGCTGACCAGCGCCTCCATCGGCGGCGACTTCAAGCAGAAGCTCACCACCACCCTGGCGGCCGGCACCTCCGTGCCCGACATCACCGGCATCAAGGGCGAGGACATGGCGTCCTTCCTGCCCAACGCAAGCCGCTTCCTCGACCTGAACGACCTGGGCTTCAAGAAGATCTCGTCCCAGTACCTGGACTGGAAGACCAAGCTCGCCCAGACCGAGGACGGCAAGCAGATCGGCTTCCCCATCGACATCGGTCCCACCGCGCTCTTCTACCGCGAGGACCTCTTCGACAAGGCCGGGGTGGACACCGACCCCGACAAGGTCGCCGCCCTGGTCAAGACCTGGGAGGACTACTTCGCGCTCGGCACCGAGCTGCAGAAGAAGAACCCCGGCACCTACCTGGTCAACAACATCAGCTCCATGTTCGACATGACCGTCGGCCAGGGCACCCAGCGGTTCATCGACAAGAACAACCACTTCATCGGCGACCAGGACCACATCCGCGCCGCCTGGACCACGTCGGTGCGCCCCTACACCCTGGGCCTGGACGCCAAGATCAACGACAACACCTGGAACGCCGCCGTCGGCAAGAACCTGCTCACCGAGCTCGGCGCGGCCTGGCACGCGCTGGACATCGAGCAGGCGGCCCCGCAGACCAAGGGCAAGTGGCGGGTGTGCGCGATGCCCGTCGGACCCGCCAACCAGGGCGGCTCCTACCTGGCCCTGCCCAAGCAGTGCCGGAACCCGGAAGAGGCCTTCAAGATCATCAGCTGGATACTCAGCCCCGCCAACGACGCCCGCGGTTTCACCGACGCCGCCATCTTCCCGGCCGCCCCGGCCGCCTACGCCATGCCGGCCATGACGGGCCCGGACGCCTTCTTCGGCGGCCAGAAGATCATCGAGGTCTTCGGGCCGGCCGCCAAGGCCGTCCCGGTCGCCTACGAGGCCCCGGCCGACGCCGCTGTCATGGCTCCCTACAAGACGGAGCTGACCAACATCGAGGCCAAGGGCAAGAAGCCCGATGACGCCTGGAAGGACGCGGTCAGCCAGGCCAAGCAGATCGCCAGGCGACAGGGGGTGAACTGAGGTGTCGTCACCTCCGGTCACCGGCCCCGCCACGGTGCCCGAGCACCGTGGCGGGGGGGGCCCCGGCCGGGTTCGTGCGCGGGGGCCCCCCCCCCCGGGCGCCGGGGGGCCC